>CAZEYC010000026.1:0-8774 GCA_964516965.1 uncultured Alphaproteobacteria bacterium
CTATCAGAAACTTATTTATTTTAATCGTAGTCCAAATAATTCTATTTTTAGTTATCTGCTTTATTGCATTTTTGAGAGATACGTGTTGTGTTATTGGCACTACAGAAATCTTAGGAGAAGTTAACAACATTACTGGTTTTTTAGTTTTTGTTATTTTTGAAATATAAAATGTATGACCATCAAATTCTTTATTTTTCTTTTTTATAATATTTTTTTCTACAGGATTAGTAACAATACATGAAATTTTTTTTTTCAAAGCAAATTTAATACATTTTTTTATTGATAGTAGAACTTTAGGAACGTTTTTTGTTGAAGGCTTACCAAATTTTTCTTTTTCATTTAATTTTATTTCATAAACTGGTAAATAATTTTTAAAAATATCAAATGCATCATTAATTTTTTTTATTTTTTTTATTGGAACATTATATTTTAGCAAAGCATTAGTTCTTAATAATGAATCACTGTCACCGAAGAAAATAAATGGATTTAATTTATTACGATAATTTTTCCATATTTTCAGTGTGATTTCTGATGAAATTCCTGCTGGCTCTCCCATTGTTAATCCAGTTATAATTTTTTTTTTCATTTTTTTAGATTTTGACATCTATAACAGATCTTGCTCTTAGTTCTGATAAATATTGTCTTGATATTGTATCCAATTTTTTACTTACTAATATTTCTTCAATTTTAAATTTACTAGGTATAGTTGGTTTAATTTTTTCTATATCACATATCATTAATCTAAAGTTTCCTGAATTAGTTTCAACTTCATTACTAATCTCATTCTTTTCCAATTTTCTAATCTCTTGTTGTAAATTTTTTGGTAATTCAGAATAATTTATAGATCCTAATGAGCCTGATTCCAAGGTTCCATATGATTTTGAAAACTCTTCTAATTTAGAACAATTATTAATTTCTTTTAGTTGTGAAATGTTTTTTTCATTATTTTCAATCAAATTAATCCGGAATAAAGAAACTTTGTTTATTATTTCTTCTCCAATTATTCTTTTTAATTTTATTCTTATTAGATAGTATCCTTTGTCACCTTCAATAGGTTCTGAAATGTCATCAATCTTCATTTCTTTTATTTTATTATATATATCTAGTTCTAGGTCTGTTTCTGTCATCCAACCGATTTGACCTTTTTTTCCTGAATAACTATCTGAGAATTGCTTTGCAACTGATAAAAAATCTGCTCCTTTTTTTATTTGGTCATTTAAATTTTTAATTCTTTTTAATACTTGTTCTTTTTTTTTATTCTCAAATGATAAAAAAATTTGTTCAATGAAAAATTCATTTTTACCCAAATTATTTTTTAGGGAGTTATGTACTCTTTCAATTTCTAATTCTTGAATTATTATTTGGTTTCTAAATTTGTTTGCAATTAATTGCCTCCATCCTAAATCAGTTTCAATTTGTTTTTCCAATATTCTTATATCACTGTCATTATCTTCTAAAAATTTTTTTAAAAATCCTTTTTCCATACTATTGTCTTGTTCTATTTTTTGTATGGATAATTTTACTTGTTCATTTGGAACAAAAATATTATAATTTTTTATTTCTTGTGCTTTAATTTTTTCATCTATTAATCCAGAGATTAGTTCAGGAAGTATATTAATTTTAAAATCTTCATCTATTTCGATTTTTGATGATACACTAAATAAATTAGATCTTAGAATTAAATCATAAATTGATATTGCTTCACCATTAACAGTTGCAAAAATACTAGTAGGAAGTCTATCCAATATAGACAATTTTTCATTATCAGCTAAAGATATGTATATATTTAAGTAAAATAATAAAAAAAGAATATATTTAATTCTTGTAAATAATTTAATAAAAAAAACATTATGAAATATTTTAATTGATAATTTCATTTCATTTTTTTGTAATTAAAAAGAATTAATTCGATATATTTCTTCCTGTTGAGAATGTTCCGAGAGTTTTAAAAATAAATGAAATTAAAAATGTATCATTTGGTTTAATTTCTCTGTCTAAATAATAAGATCTATTTAATGATAATTCAGTTGTAAAACATTCATTGTCAAATTTAAGAGATAAATTTTGTCCTAACAATCCTCCTGCACTTGATAAATCTTCTCGAAGTGAGTACCTTAATGAATAGCTATCATTAATTTTTTGTATAGTAGAGAATCTAAACTCATTTCTTTCATTTTCAATTCCAGATGTAGGTTCAAGATACAAATAACCAATATTTATTTTGTTATTATAAATTTCTGTTGATAAGGTTATTTCATCTCTTCTTGTATTAAATTTATCTTTATCAAATAAAAAACTATAAGATAAGTTTATTTTTTTACCATAACCAAATCCTATTTTTCCTACAATATCCGACCATCTGTTACTTAAACCAGATTGAGAACTAAAATTATTATTTTTTCTTAGTCTTATACTTTGACCAATTAACAAATCTGTATTTAAATTTGTTTTTTTTGAATCTACTTTGAAATTTAATCCATAATCAATTCTTTGATTTGATTTCTCTAATTTATCATTACCAGGGTATAAACTTGCATTAAAAAGATCAGTTTCATCAAATTCAAAACTTTGACTATCCTCATTAGGAATAAGACTATCATCACCTCTATTAGGAGCCAGTACTAATGCTGCCATTGGTTTTAAGAAGTAGTTGTTATCATTTTTATTTTTTTGTAAAGGCAGATCCCAATTTAATAGTAACTGAGGATGGATTCTGTATTTATAACCTTTGTAATCTGCGCTTCCAGTTCTAGATACATGACTTAACATATAACCAGATAAAGATGTTTCTGCTTTAATTGAAAATCTATTACCAAATTTATCTTTAAAAGGATATAAGATTGAAGGTTCAAAAGAAATTTTTCTTATGTCAGCACCCTCTCTTCTTGTTAGTGATAAAAAATTTGAATCTAAATTTATATAACCGATTTGTGTTTTATTACTTCTATAGTTATGATTTATAGAAGGTAAGATTAAAGGTGTATTTCTACTTTCGTATGCACTTGATTGATTTTGAGTTGCTATACCAGTAGCAAAGAAATAATTTCTTTCATCAAAACCTTCAACATAAAAATTTGAATTAAGTCTATCAGCATTACCTTCAAACATATAACGAGATATATATGTATCATCTGTTGATCTTTTAACATTAAAACCGTATCTCCAAAAATCATTATGATCAAATTTTCCTGTTAAAAAAAAATGTCCTCTATTCTTATTTGCATACGTTGCACTTCTAGTTCTTTTATCTGCATTAGTAAAACTTCCTTCAACAAATAGCTCCCCATTGAAAAAATTTTGTCTATATTGCGCGTAAAGCACTGGACGTTGCTTGCTTACATAAATTGGTTCAATTGTAAGATCTTTATGAGGCGCTAAGGCAAAATAATAAGGTGTGCTAGAAACAGTTCCTAACTCTGAATTATTAGAATATTTTGGAAACAAAAAACCACTTTGTCTTTTTACACTAGGATCTGGATGCGAATAATATGGGGCGTAAGCAACAGGAAAACCTAAAAATTCAAGAAAAGCATTTTTATATGTAATTTTTTTTCTATTACTATCGTGTGTTACTTCATTTGCTTTAATTTGCCATGTTGGTTTTTTATTTGGGTCTTCACAATCACAAGCTGAATATAATGCTTTTTTTAATTTAGATATCTGTCCTTTAAATCTTTTACCTCTTGTTGCTGCGAGTCTTGAATTATCAGGAAATAAAATAGAAATATTTTTTGTTAAACCATTTTGGAATCCTTTATCAATTTCCGCATAATCTGCAAAATATATAACTCCATCTTCATCTAAAACACTTACATTTCCTTTTGCTATTGCCTTATCTGTTTTTCTATCAAATTCAAGATAATCTGCCCTCAGAACCTCTTTACCTTGTATAATTTCTACATTACCTTCAGCAATTATTAGAGACTGTTCTTTCTTATTTATTATTTTATTAGCATTAAGTATAAAAGGTTGGTCGTCTCTTTTATTATCTCCAAAAGAACTATAAGACAATACTAAAAAAAAAATTAAAGTAGTTATTAATAAAATTGTATTTTTAATTCTCATTCTCAAAATAAATAATAAAATATACACCCATCATTATAGTTATAAAGGAAGGTGCCATAGATGCAAGCCATGTGGGCAATTTATTTGCGATTCCAAGATTATATATATATTCAGATAAAGCATATATCAAAAAACCTAAAAATGTGCCTATTAGTATTAAATATGCACTTTTACCAATAGTTTTTGTAAATTTCATAGTAAAAGGGCCTCCTAAAAGCACTAAACCAATTAGAAAAATAGGTAAAATACATGTTTTATATAAATAAATTTCATGTTTTGTAGATGAGAAACCTGATTGCTTTAATAATTTAATGAAACTTGGTAATTTCCAAATAGACATACTTTTAGGGTCTAAGAAACTATTCTCAATTTTTTTAACTGATAAATTTGTTGTTAAAGTATATTCTTCTATTTTAACTACTCTTTTATTTGGTCTGTTTATAGTTGCTTTTGTCATTTGCCAATAATTTTCTTTAAGTATTGCTTTTTCTGTATCAATTCTTTCAACAAAATTATTTTTTTTTGTAAAAATATAAAAAGTCACATCTTCAAATAAACTATCATCGGAAATATAATTAGAAGCTCTTATTACAATTTTATTTTGATCAGAACCTTGCCTTAACCATACACCAGATTTATTTAAGGTCGATTTACTTAATTCACCTCTAAAAAGTTGTTGATCTATTTTTTCATACATATTTGTTCCATGAGATAAAAAGGGATTTAACAACAAATAAAGTAGAGACAAAATTAATGAAAAAAGAATAAAAGGATAAAGAATTCTATAAGAACTCATACCAGAATTTTGAATTATAACCATTTCCCTACTTCTGTTTAGGCGCCAACATGAGTACATAGTTGTAAAATAAATTAAAACTGGAATAACATAACTAACACTTCCTGATATTTTTAAAAATGCTAGGTATAATACATAATAATGCGAATCTACATTAGGATTCTCAGCAGTTCTTCTTAACAATTCAACAAATTCAATTAAAAATAAAGCAGATAAAATGATAAAGAAAAACATAAAAAAATTATGTGTAAATTTTTTTAAAAGATAGAGATCTATTTTCTTTATAAAAATATATTCAAAAAAAATATTCATAAATCATTAAGTTTTATATCTTTTAGTTAAATTTAATAAACATAATAGAATGATTAAAAACGTAGGAATTAAATATATTAAAAAAATTAGTTGGATATTTTTAATTAAATAGTTTGGTAGCCCCAAATAAAATAATTCAATAACAAATATTGAGATTAATATTAGTGATATTTTTTTGGGAGTAGAAATTAAAATAAATTTATCAGACAAAAGTATGGTTAAAGTAATGAAAGTAAAAATTAAGCAATATATTGGATTTATTATTCTTTTATGACCCTCTATTCTTAAAGATTTGATTTGATTATCATCGTATCTTCCACTTGTTATATTTTTGCTATCCCAAAGTTCATTTAAATACATTTCTTCAGGCTCTTTTATTCTATCCTCTTTTTGTTTTGACATTAACACATCAAGATTTATTTCATATTTATCAAAAGAAATAATATTTAGTTGTGAATCTTTTTGATTTATAAATTGTCTGTTACCATCCTTTAATATCACTTTATTTACATTTTGATCTTGAAGTAACTCAGCTTTATCTGCGATATAAGTCGAAGGATTTTTTTTATTTCTTTGATCGTAGACAAAAATTCTTGAAAAGTTATTTTCATCAATGATTTGTTCAACATAGATAGTGATATCTTCAAAAATTTTCGAAAAAGAACCTTCTTTAAATGCAATTCTTGCTATATTTTCTCTTAAATCTTTTTGGTTTTCTTTAAAAGTTTGCTTACTTAATGGACCTAAGTATAGGTTAAGAAAAAGATTTAACATTGTGATAAGAATTGCCATCAATATAGCTGGTTTAAATATATTAAATTTACTTATTCCAGAAGATTTTATAACGGTTAGTTCATTATCACTTGATAACTTATGGTAAGTAAAAGTGCAAGCTAATGACAGTGTAAGCGGTGTAAGAAAAGGAATAAGTGTAGGTAAAAGCAAAGATGTCATTGATATAAAATCAATAAGATTTAGACCATTACTTGTCACATATTCAATAAATCTTAAGGACAGCATTAGCCACATTAAAATAATTAAAAAGAATGTTATATACAAAAAACTTGATGCTATTTGTTTAAAAATATAATTGGATATAATTTTCATAAGAACTATATTAAATTGTAATTTCATGAATGTAAATTTTTACAATAAAAAAAAAGATACAAATACATTCGATATTTTTTTTATCGATAATAGTAAAAAAAATACAAAAAATCTTGTATTTTCATTAGATAAAAAAATAAATAAATTTGTAGCAACTAGTCTTGAAAGAAGAAACTTTAATGGAGAATTTGGTAAGATTTGCCATTTTGAGATACCTAATGGTCAAAATATTACAAACAGTATTGCAATCGGCATTGGATCGAAAAAAGATTTAACAGATTATAATTGCCAATATCTTGGTGGTCATTTATATTCTTTTTTAGAAAATCTTGGTTATGGTAAGATTTCACTTTCACTTAAACCAATAAAAAATCTACATATTAGTTATGATAATATAATTTTAAATCTAACTTTAGGTTTAAATTTAAAATCTTACAGTTTTAAGAAATATAAAAAGAATTTGTCAGAAGAAAAAAAACGTAATTCTTTAACATCTATAGAATTTATAACTTCAAATGTGGTCAAATTAAAAAAACTTTATATTCAATATAATGCAATTGCAGAAGGCGTTTTTTTTAGTCGAGATCTTTTGCACGAACCTCCAAATATTCTTAATCCTATAAATTTAGCTAAAAGAGCAAAAGAATTATCTAAATTAAATATTAAAGTTGATATTTTAGATGAAAATCAAATGAAAAAACTTGGCATGGGTGCTTTATTGGCTGTGGGAATGGGTAGTGCTAATCCTTCAAGATTAGTAACTTTAGAATGGAACGGTAATCCATTAAGTAAAGATCCTCCTTTAGGTTTAGTAGGTAAAGGAGTAACTTTTGATACAGGTGGTATATCAATAAAACCTTCTGAAGGAATGGAAGAAATGAAAATGGATATGGGAGGTTCAGCTTTAGTTCTAGGTGTTATGAAAACACTTGCTCTTAAAAAAGCTAAAGCAAATGTTGTTGGAGTCATAGGTTTAGTTGAAAATATGGTTAGTTCTAATGCGCAAAGACCAAGTGATATAGTTAAATCGATGTCTGGTAAAACAATAGAAGTGCTTAATACTGATGCAGAAGGTAGATTAGTTTTAGCTGATGCTTTGTGGTATTGTCAGGAAAAATTTAAAGTTAAAACAATAATTGATTTTGCTACATTAACTGGAGCGATAATAGTAGCTTTAGGTGATTTTTATGCTGGTCTTTTTTCAAGTTCTAAAGATTTATCACATAAATTAATTAAATCAGGAGAAAATACTGATGAAAAGATTTGGGAATTACCTTTAGGAAAAGAATATGATGCATTATTAGATTGTGACATTGCTGATGTAAAAAATATTACAGGCACTAAAGGAGCGGGTAGTATTACAGCTGCTCAATTTTTAAAAAGATTTGTAAAAGAAGATGTTGCATGGGCTCATTTAGATATTGCTGGAGTCACATGGATAAATAAAGATTTACCTTTATCAAGTAAAGGTGGAACAGGTTTTGGCATAAGATTGATAAATGACTATATTTTTAAAAATATTGAAAAAAAATAATGTCTATTGAACAAACTTTGTCAATCATAAAACCAGATGCTGTCAAAGCTGGCTATACTGATTCAATTAATAAAATAATTCAAGACTCTGGTTTGAAAATTTTAAAAACAAAAGAAATTTTACTCAGCAATAAAGAAGCATCCAAGTTTTATTCAATACATTCAGACAAACCATTTTTTAATGAATTATGTAATTTTATGATTTCAGGTCCTATAATTGTTCAAATTTTAGAGGGAGAAAATGCAGTAGATTTATATAGAAAAATTATGGGTTCAACAAATCCTATTGATGCAGAAGAAAATACTATTAGAAAAAAATTTGCTGCTTCAATTCAAGAAAATGCCGTGCATGGTTCTGATTCTAAAGACAATGCATTAAGAGAAATTAATTTCTTTTTTAAAGAATAATTGCTTATAACAAAAATAATGCCATAAAGGATAAAAGTAAAACTATACCAGCAACTAAAAGCGCTGTTCCTTTTAAAAAGATTATCCAATTACTATAAGCTCTTTTTAAATTATTATCCATAATATTAACCTAGCAATAATTATTTTGTTTTCAAACATTTTATATACTTTTTATAAACGTATTAATATGCTTTTTTGTTTTTACTGTAACTTTATTATTGATAATAGAAATCTTTTTTTTAGCAATTAAATCTATGACTTTAGGATAAATATCATGTTCTAATTTTAAAATTCTTTGCGAAAGTTCTTTTTCATTCATATTTGGTTTTACTATAATTGCAGCTTGTGCTATGACAGGTCCCCCATCTAAACTATTGTCCACAAAATGTATTGAACAACCACTAATTTTTATTCCTTGTTCTATAACTTTATTATGTATATTCATTCCTTTAAAAGAAGGTAATAAAGAAGGATGAACGTTAACTATTTTATTTTTCCATTTATTTATTATAAATGGGCTTAAAATTTTCATAAAACCAGCAAGACAAATTAA
>CAZEYC010000027.1:0-8696 GCA_964516965.1 uncultured Alphaproteobacteria bacterium
ATATTGATGTTTTATATGATGATAGCAATGAAAGACCTGGCGAGAAATTTGCAAATATGGATCTAATAGGCATACCATATCAAATTATAATAGGAGAGAAATCAATTAAAAATAACGAATTAGAAATTAAAAATAGACAAAATAATGAAATTAAAAAAATTAAATTAGATAATTTAAATGAAATAATTAAAGAAATAAAATAATATGCTACTTAATTCATCAATATTTTTTATTGCTTTGCGTTATTTGAAACCGTCAAAAAATCAAGGAATGGTTTCAGTCATATCACTTTTTTCATTTTTAGGAATAACTATAGGCGTTGGAACTCTAATAGTTGTAATGTCTGTTATGAACGGTTTTAGAGTTGAATTACTAGATAAAATTATTGGAATCAATGGACATCTATCTCTCTATACAAATAATTCATCAGTAAATTTAGATTCAGTTAAAAATAAAATTTTTAAAAATCCCGAAGTAGATTCAATAAGAAAAATTATTGATGGTCAGGGATTAATATCAACAGATAAATTGTCTACTGGTATTTTACTAAAAGGTATTGAAAGAGAAGATTTTATTAATTTTCAAAATAATAGTAAAAACTTTGAAATTAGTGAGAATTTTAATTTATCTAAAGATAATGTTATTCTTGGAAAGAAATTATTAGAAAGAGTTGGTTTAAAGCAGGGTGACAAAATTAAAATAATTTTTCCAAAATCTTCTAAATCAGTATTTGGAAACATACCAAAAGTTAAAAGTTTTATAATTGGTGGTTATTTTGATTCAGGAATGTATACATATGATAATAACTTAATATTTTTGGATTTAAACCAAGCAAAAAAAATATTTTTACAAAATAATAATAAAGTTTTTCTAGAGATTAGAGTTACAAATATAGATAAGATTGATGAATTAAAGAAATATATTTCTGAAATTGGAATTAATAATTATCAAATTTATGATTGGAGATACTCTAATCAAACCTTTTTTAACGCTATTAAAACCGAAAAAAATGTAATGTTTTTAATTTTAACTTTAATTATTTTGGTTGCAGCATTTAATATTATTTCAAGTTTAATTATTCTTGTTAAAAATAAACAAATAGATATTGCAATTTTAAAAACTATGGGTGCGTCAAAAAAGATAATCGGAAGCATTTTTTTTCTGAATGGAGCATTAATTGGTTTCTTTGGAACATTATTTGGCACATTATTTGGAATATTTTTTGTTAAAAATATTAATAATTTAAAAAATTTTCTTGAAAATTTTACTAATACAGAATTATTTGCAGCTGAAATATATTTCCTTTCAACATTGCCTGCAAAAATTAATCATCTAGAAGTTTTTTATGTCATTGTTACAAGTCTAGTAATTTCATTTTTAGCAAGTTTTTATCCTGCATGGAAAGCTTCAAAAAATATACCAATAGATTTGATAAGGAAAGAGTAATTTTATGGAAACAATTTTAGAATTAAAAAATATTTCAAAAGAATATCAACAATCTAATAATAAAAACATTGTTTTAAAGAAAGTTAATTTAAAATTGCATAAAAAAGAATTTATTGGACTTATTGGTCCATCAGGTTCAGGTAAATCAACTTTATTACATATATCCGCATTATTAGACAACCCAACTAGTGGGCAGATTTTTATTGATGATAATAATTGTCATGACATAAACGAGGAAAAAAAGAATTTAATTAGAAAAAAGTATATAGGTTTTGTTTATCAGAATTTTTTTTTACTTAATGATTTTACTTCTTTAGAAAATGTCATAATTCCGCAATTACTAAATGGTATTACATATAAACAAGCTGAGTCTAAAGCTAAAGATATATTAAAAAATATTGGCTTATCAAAAAAATTAAGTAGCAAACCAAAAGAATTATCTGGTGGTGAAAAGCAAAGAGTTGCAATATGTAGAGCTATCGCTAATAACCCTGATATAATTTTTGCTGATGAACCAACAGGTAATTTGGATATAAAAAATTCTAATATGATTATGAAATTATTTTCAGGTTTAATATCTGAATATAAAATATCAATTATTGTTGCAACACATAATTTATCATTGACGAATAAATTTGATAAAGTGTTAAAAATTTCAGATGGAATTATAAAATAATTAATGAAAAAGACCTTTATACATATAAGACAATCTTCACATTACTCTTTATTAGATAGTTCTTTAACAATTAAAGATATAATTGAATTATGTAGATTAAATGATATGCCTGCAATAGCTTTAACCGACAATTGCAATATGTTTGGAGCTTTCGAATTTTCATTAAATTGTAAAAAAAATGGAATACAGCCAATACTTGGAGTTAATTTAAAAATAAATACTTTTGATAAAAAGAAAATTAATTCAAATATTTTGTTATTAGTAAAAAATAGAAATGGTTATACAAATCTCAATAAGTTAATGATTCAACATTATTCAGATGATGATAAAATTAATAATATTTCACTAGATGATTTAAGAAAATATTCAGAAGGACTAATTTGTTTGACAGGTGGTATTAAAGGACCAATTGGAAAGTTCTTTTTTGCGAATGAAACATCTTTTGCAGAAAAGTTATTAAATGAATTTTCGTCTATTTACAAAAATGATTTGTATATTGAGATTTCTAGACATAAAAACGATGATGAAATAAAGAGTGAAAATTTTTTCTTATCTCTTGCACATAAATATAACATTCCAATAGTTGCAACAAATAATAATCTTTTTTCGAATCCTGAGATGCATGAAGCAACAGATGCATTATTGTGTATAAAAAATGTTGATAGATTATCTGATCCTGACAGAAAAAAAGTTTCAAAAGAAAGTTGTTTTAAAGGGACAACAGAAATGTTAAACATTTTTTCAGATCTGCCAGAAGCTATAAATAACACAATAAACATTGCAAAAAAATGTACCTTTTTTTTAGAAGAAACTGATCCAAAACTACCAAAAATTTTTGACTCCCACCAAAAGGAGAATGATGAACTGAAAAATTTAGCTATAAACGGATTAAGAGAAAAACTAAGTAAAATAAAAAATGATAAAAAAAAAGAAGAAGTTTATCAAAAACGTCTCGATTATGAATTAAATATTATTATTAAAACTGGATATTCAGGTTATTTTTTAATTGTTGCAGATTTTATTTCTTGGGCAAAAAATAGCTTTATTCCCGTAGGACCGGGTCGAGGTTCTGGAGCAGGTTCTCTTGTTGCTTGGTCTTTAGGAATAACAGATTTAGATCCGTTAAAATACAACCTTATTTTTGAAAGATTTTTAAATCCAGATAGAGTTACCTTACCAGATTTTGATATTGATTTTTGTCAAGAAAAAAGAGACGAAGTTTTGAAATATATTGTAAAGAAATATGGAAAAAAACGTGTAGCCCAAATTATTACATTTGGTAAATTACAATCAAGAAATGTTATCAGAGATGTTGGTAGAGTTTTACAACTTCCTTATTCACAAGTAGATAATTTAGCAAAGTTAATACCTTATAATCCAGCAAATCCTATATCTTTATCAGAAGCTGTAAATAGTGAATTAAGAATTAAAGATCTTCAAAAAAATGATGATTCAATTGCTAAAGTAATAAATATAAGTCTAAAACTAGAAGGACTGCATAGACATGCTTCTACTCATGCTGCAGGTATTGTTATTGGGGATCAAGATTTAGAAAATATCATCCCTTTTTATAAAGATGATCCTGATACAGGATTACCTGTTACTCAATTTTCAATGTATTATATCGAGCAAGCAGGTTTAATAAAATTTGATTTTTTAGGACTTAAAACATTAACAATCTTAAAAAAAACTTGCCAACTTATCAATAAATCTAAAAAAAATATTGATTTAGGAAATATACCTCTAAATGATAAAAAAACATTTAATTTACTTAAAGAAGGAAAAACTACTGGTTGTTTTCAATTAGAAAGCTCTGGAGTGAAAGAGTATTTAAAAAAACTTTTACCTGATAATTTTAACGATATTATTGCAATGATTTCTTTGTATAGACCAGGCCCTATGGAATATATTGAAAATTATATTAAAAGAAAACATGGTCAAGAAGATATAATTTATTTACATCCTCAATTAGAGTCAGTGCTAAAAGAAACCTATGGAATTACAATTTATCAAGAGCAAGTAATGCAAATAGCTCAAGTTTTAGCAAATTTTTCTCTTTCTCAAGCAGATACTCTTAGATGGGCAATAGGAAAAAGAAAGAAAAAATTAATGTCTTCTTTAAGAAAAGATTTTATAGAAGGTTGTAAAAATAATAGAGTAAAAGAATACCAAGCAGATTCTATTTTTAAGCAAGTTGAAACTTTTGCAGGTTATGGTTTTAATAAATCACATGCTGCTGGATATGCTTTAATTGCTTATCAAACAACTTTTTTAAAAGCAAACTATCCCGTTGAATTTATGACAGCTTCAATGAACTATGAATTAAATAATACAGATAAAATAAATCGTTATTTAGAAGATTGTAAGAATATGAATATAAAAATATTACAACCTGATATTAATTATTCTTATGATCTTTTTTCAATTGAAAAAGATAATGATAACAAATTTGATTGTATTAGATATGGTCTAGCAGCTTTAAAGAATGTTGGAACAACTTCAACACAGAATATTTCAAAAGAACGAAATAAAAACGGTTTATTTAAAAACATATATAATTTTTGTAAAAGATTAAGTGATTCAAATTTTAATGTAAGACAATTTGAATATTTAATAAAGTCAGGTTCATTTGATAATATAGAAAAAAATAGGGCTAAACTTTTTAATAATATTGATAAAATTGTTCAAATTATTAGACACAATGAAACTAATAAAAATCAAAATGACTTGTTCTCAAACAATATTGAGGAAAGTAACCTTATTAAATTTTCAGAATGTGATGATTGGGACTCGTCAACAAAGATTAATTTTGAGTATGAGTCTTTAGGATTTTATTTAACTAAACACCCATTACAAAATTTGAGTCCATTTTTAAAGAAGAATAATTTTATAACATACAAAGGAATTTTAACATCAATGATTAATGTTAATAATGATGAAAAAAAATATTTTAAAATTGTTGCTATACCAATAGATAAAAATGAACGAACATCAAAAAAAGGAAATAAATATGCATATGTGCAATTTTCTGACTTTACTGGCAATTTTGAAGCAATAATTTTTTCAGATATTTTATCTAATTCTTCTGATTTAATTGAAAATCATGACCCATTAATACTTGATTTAGAGTCTACAAAAAATGAAGGAAATATAAATTTTAGAGTACAAGGATTAATGACATTACAAAAGTTTTTGAATTCAATGAATACAGATTTAAAGTTATCGTTAGATAAAAATGTTGATATAGAAAAAGTTAAAAAAAGTTTAAATTTATGTAAAAAAAATGATGGCATAGATATTATTTTGCAATTAAATATCAATAAAAATATCGTTGATTTAAAAATTCCAGGAAAATTTGATTATTTTAAGATTCTAAATAATAAAATAGAAGGAACTCTTATTTTAAATTAAATTACTTGTAATTAATTGAATTTATGACTATAAAAATTCAATTTACTAAGAATTTATTATGCAAGAAAATTATACGATTAGAGACTTAATACAAGCTGGTTTACATTTAGGTCATAAAACAAAAAAATGGAATCCTAGAATGAAACCATATATTTATGGATCCAGAAATGATTTACATATAATAGATCTTAGAAAAACTTTCCTACTTTTAAAAGATGCATTAGAATTTATAAAAGTAATTGCTGAAACAGAAGGTAAAATACTATTTATTGGAACCAAATTACAAGCTGCAGAAATAATTAAGAAACATGCTTTAGAATGTAATCAATATTATGTTAACAAAAGATGGTTGGGAGGGATGTTAACTAATTGGTCTACAATATCTAATTCTATAGATTATCTTAACGATTTAGATCAAGAATTATCTAAAACTGAAGTTGGTTTGAAGAAAAAAGAAATATTACAAATGACTAGACAAAAAAGTAAGATTGAAAAATCTCTTGGAGGTCTAAAAAATATGGGTGATTTACCACAAGCAATTTTTGTAGTTGATGTAAATAAAGATTCATTAGCAGTTAGTGAAGCTAATAAGCTTAAAATTCCTGTAATAGCTATTTTAGATAGTAATTCTTCACCTATAGGTATTGATTATCCAATACCTGGTAATGATGATTCTAGAAAATCAATTGAACTTATTTGTTCATTAATATCAAAAAAAATTAGTAAAAATTTTAAAAAGAAAACAACAGATTCAAATAAAGATATAAATAATATAAAAGGTGTTAAAATACCTTCAAAAAAAGAGGTAAAACAAGTTGTTTCTAAAAAGAAGAAAACAAATCAAAATACAAAAAGAAATCTAAATGTTAAAAAAAAAAGTAAAAAATCTAAGTAGTTTTTAAATCATAATATATTAAATTTCAAAAAAACAGTTTATGGCAAATATTTCTACAGAGGATATAAAAAAACTAAGAGATAAAACTGGTGCTGGTTTTATGGATTGTAAAAAAGCATTAGAAGAGTCAAATCTAGATATAGAAAAAGCTTTAGACTGGTTAAGAAAAAAAGGTATATCATCTGCTGAAAAAAAAAATTCTCGGTCAGCTTCTGACGGTCTTATTGCTATTGAAAATAATAATAATGAGGCCGCTATTATTGAAGTTAATTCTGAGACAGATTTTGTTGCTAGAAATGGTGATTTTCAAGATTTTGTTGAAGAATTATCTAAATTAAATTTAAAATTGAAAGGAGATATAAAAAATTTAAATAATTCTAATTATAAAGATTCTAATGAAAAAGTTTCTAATGCTTTAATTAATTTAATATCAAAAATTGGTGAAAAAATAACTATAAGAAGAGCTAAATACATATCAGCAGATAATGGATTTGTTGGAACTTATATTCATAACGTAGAAACTAAAAATATGGGAAAAATTGGTGTTATAATTTCTGTAAAAACTGATATTGAAAAAAGTAAGATAGATGATTTTCTTAAAAAAATTTCCATGCATATTGCTGCAGCAACACCGCTATCATTAAATATAGAAAAACTTGATAAAGATATAATAGAAAAGGAAAGAGAAATCCAATTAGAACAATTAAAGAAAGAAAAAAAAGATCAATCGATATTAAATAAGATAATTGATGGTAAAATGAGTAAATTTTATAATGAATTTGTATTATTGGAACAAAATTACGTTGTTGATGATAAAATTAAAATTAAGGATTTTATTTTAGAAACATCAAAGAAATTAAATGGCAAAATCGAAGTTGTTGATTTTGTACGTTATAAAGTTGGTGATGAAATAGAATAAAAATTCATTTAAATCTAAAACTTATTTATTTATGAATACTAAGATTAAATATAAAAGAGTTTTATTAAAAATATCGGGTGAAATTTTACTTGATAAAAAATCACATGGTTTAGATGCAAAAATAATAAATTTTTTATCAAACGAAATAAAAAAAGTTTTTTTGAAGAAAGTTCAAATTTGCCTAGTTGTGGGTGGAGGTAATATATTTAGAGGATCAGATGCGATCTCCGTTGGTATAGAAAGAACAACGGCTGATTATATGGGTATGTTAGGTACTGTTATTAACGCATTAGCTATACAGAATTCTTTAGAAAAAAATAATATAAAAACTCGTGTATTATCATCTATACCAATTCCTGCAGTATGTGAGTCATATATTAGAAGAAGAGCTATTAATCATATGCAAAAGGGTAGGGTTGTCATATTTGCAGCTGGAACAGGAAATCCTTATTTTACAACTGATACTGCAGCTGCATTAAGAGCATCAGAAGTTTCAGCAGATATTATATTAAAAGGTACAAAAGTAGATGGCGTTTATAATGATGATCCTAAAAAAAACAAAAAAGCAGTTAAATATGATAAAATTAAATATTCTGATGTATTATCAAAAAATCTTAAAATCATGGACGGTTCAGCAATTGCATTAGCTAGAGACAATAATATTCCAATAATAGTTTTTCCAATAAATAAAGAAAATTCTTTTTTAAATGCTATTCTAAACAAAGGCAATTTTACAGTTATAAAATAATTTATGGATGATAAAACTTTAAATGAATTTAATGTAAAAATGGAGAGCTCTTTAAAAGTTTACATTGATGAACTTTCAAGATTAAGAACTGGTAGAGCATCTCCGTCACTTTTAGAACCTGTTATTGTAGACGCTTATAATGGTAAAATGAAAATATCTGAATTGGCTACAGTAAATGTTCCTGAACCAAAACTTTTATCAATTCAAGTATGGGATAAAGGTTTAGTAGCTAATGTTGAAAAAGCAATTAGAGATGCTGATTTAGGGTTAAATCCAACAATAGATGGGCAAATTGTTAGAGTCCCTCTACCTGATCTTACAGAAGAAAGAAGACAAGAACTTACAAAAGTTGCTTCTCAATTCTCAGAGAATGCAAAAATTTCAATAAGAAATATTCGACGCGAAGCTATGGATTATATTAAAAATAAACAAAAAAATAATGATATCTCAGAAGATGAAGAAAAAAATTTACATGATTTAATTCAAAAAAATACTGATGATAAAATTAAAGAAATAGATTCAATTTATGCAGATAAAGAAAAAGAAATCTTGCAAATTTAATGATAATAAATTTAAAAAAAAAAAAAATTATAGTTCCTAA
>CAZEYC010000028.1:0-8287 GCA_964516965.1 uncultured Alphaproteobacteria bacterium
GAAAAATATTTGAATTTAGATGAGATAAAAAAAAGAATTGATAAAGGTCTTGATATTATTGGGAGAGAAGAAAAATATCTGCCTGTGAAATTAGATAACAAGTTTCCTGAAGCTAACCATTTAAATATATAAAATGAAAATACCCCATTATTCTCTATTATATTGATCATCAAAAAAACTGACAAAGTAGCTGATACGGTAATAATAAGACATGAAATTAAAGATAGAATCTTATTACTGGTTGTATTCGAAAAAATTAAACAAATAAAAAAACTTAATAAAGGTAAAAAAATAGGAAGAGTTATCATTTTAACCCTTTAATAAATTTATATCATCAATATGTATAGAATCTTTCAATCTAAAGAAAATAACAATAATTGCTAAACCAATTGCCGCCTCTGCAGCTGATACAGTTAGTATAAAGAAAACAAATATTTGCCCAACTAAATCATCATAAAAATAAGAAAAAGCTATAAAATTAATATTAGAAGCTAATAAAATTAATTCTATTGACATTAAAAGAATTATTAAATTTTTTCTATTTAAGAAAAAACCAACTAGACCCAATGTAAAGATCGTAGATGATAAGTATAAAAAATATGTTATTGGAACATCCAAAATTATAATAAAAAGTTATTTTCTAAAAATTTGATTATAAATATTCTGTCTTTTAACACCTTCTCTTTTTCTTAAAGTTAAAAGTATTGCTCCAACCATAGCGATTAACAAAATAATTCCTGAAAGTTGAAACAAAATAAAATAATCCGTATATAAAATTTCTCCTAAAGCATGCGTGTTAGTTAATAATTCCTTGTTTTCTTCTAAATTTCTCCCTGATAGTTCATTTATAAAAGTAGATTTCTTTATAACTAAAAATAATTCTAAAAAAATTAAAAAACCTACAAACAAACCAGTTGGTAAATAATTTAAAAAGTTTTTTCTTAATAAAACAATGTCAATATCTAACATCATAACAACAAATAAAAAAAGAACTGCAACAGCGCCTACATAAATTATTAAAAGAATCATTGCAAGGAATTCAGCTTCAAGAAATAAGAATATAACTGCTGCGTTAAAAAAACAAAGTATCAAAAAAAGTACTGAGTGAATAGGGTTTTTAGATATTATCACCATTAAAGATGAAAATATTAATATTGAAGAAAATATAAAAAATAAAAAGTTTGTCAAATATAGCAAAAAAAAAAATATTAACGGTATTTAGAATCAATTTCTAATCTTTTTTTTATTTCATCTTCCCACATATCACCGTTTTTCATTAATTTATCTTTATTATAAATTAATTCAGATCTTGTTTCAGTAGCAAATTCAAAATTTGGGCCTTCAACTATTGCATCTGTTGGACATGATTCCTCACATAAAGCACAGTATATACATTTTGTCATATCAATATCATATTTAGTGGTTCTTCTAATTCCATTGCTGTCAGCAGGTTCAGTTTCAATTGTTATAGCTTGGGCTGGACATATAGCTTCGCATAATTTACATCCTATACATCTTTCTTCACCAGATTGATATCTTCTTAATGCATGTTCGCCTTTAAAACGTGGGCTAAGTGGTCCTTTTTCATTAGGGTAGTTAATAGTAACTTTTTTTTTAAAAATATATTTAAATGTTGTTATTAATCCAATTATTAAATCTCTAAAGAAAAAAATTGTTAAAATTTTATATTTAAAATTTTTATACATTTTTAAAAAAAATTATATATGTAGCTGTCATAGTAAGCCAAAAAAGAGATAATGGTAAAAAAATCTTCCACCCTATTCTCATCAATTGATCATATCTAAATCTTGGAAATGTAGCTCTAATCCACAAAAATAAAAAAACAAAGAAAGAAATTTTTATTCCAAACCAAACAAATCCAGGAATAAAATTGAATAAACCGATATTTAAAGGTGGCAACCAACCACCAAAAAATAAGATTGTAGTCATTGCACTCATTAATACAATATTTGCATATTCACCTAAAAAAAATAAAGCAAATGGAATTGATGAGTATTCAACGTGATAACCAGAAACTAATTCGGCTTCAGCTTCTGGTAAATCAAATGGCGCCCGATTTGTTTCAGCTAGCGTTGATATAAAAAAAATAATCATCATAGGAAAATGAGGGATAAAAAACCAAATATTTTTTTGAGCAATTATTATGTCTGAAATATTTAATGAACCTACTGAAAGTAAAATACTTATAATAATAAATCCAATTGATACTTCGTAAGAAATCATTTGTGCAGCAGATCTTAGAGCGCCAAGAAAAGCATATTTAGAATTGCTTGCCCAACCTGCCATAATAATTCCATATACACTAAGTGAAGAAACTGCAAATAAATATAAAATACCAACATTTATATTTGATAAAACTACACCATTATCAAATGGTATAACAGCCCATCCAATTAAACTTAAAACAAAAGTAATTACAGGTGCAATTAAAAAAACAACTTTATTCGAACCTGATGGGATTATTATTTCTTTCATCAACAATTTTAAACCATCTGCTAAAGGTTGTAATAAACCGAATGGGCCAACTACATTAGGTCCTCTTCTTAATTGCATTGATGCAATTATTTTTCTTTCAATGTAGGTTAAAAAAGCAACAAATATTAATAATGGAAAAATTATTAAAATAATTTTAAAAAGATTATCAAAAATAATTGTCATAAAAAAAATTTAGTTTTTTTCAATTATTAATTCAGAACATTTTTTCATAATTTTTGATGACTTTGAAATTGAATCAGTTAAATAAAAATTTTTAATTGCTAAAGCAAAGGGTTTCTTAGAAATTAATCCCTTGTTACCAAATGATTTAAATTTATTACTTATAATTGCTTTATTTTCTGAAAAAACTTTAGGATTTTCTTTGTTAAGAGCTTCTCTAACATCTGATAAATCTAAAAAATTATTTAAACTTTTATTAATTTTTTTAGATAAAGCAGATATTATTTTCCAGTCTTCTTTAGAATTTCCCGGAGGATTACAAGCTTTATAAGTATTTTGCACTCTACCTTCTAAATTTACATATGTAGAATTTTTTTCAGTAAAAGTAGAGCCTGGTAATATAACATCAGAATATTTAATTAAATCACTGCCATGGTGTCCTTGATAAACAATAAATGTATTCTTTAAATTCTTAGTATCTATCTCATCAGTTCCTAAAAGATATATAAAATCCATTTTATTTTTTTCAGATAGTTCATAGATTTTTTCTAGATTAAATTTAGAATTAGATGAAAAAAAATTTAAATCTAAAGCTCCAACCCTTGAGGCAGCATGATTGAGAATATTAAATCCATTCCAAATAAAATTATCATTTTTTATTTGAACAAAAGGATATTTAATACATAGTTTATATATTATATACAATATAGCGCTTACATCGTCTCTAATAAATACGTTGTCTCCTAAAATTATTATTGGTTTCTTAGATTTTTTTAATATTTTAGATAAAGAATGTTTCCCATTATAAATTTCTTCTAATATTTGTGGATTATTACCTAAATCTTTATAAGGATAATTTAAATCAATACTTGGACCAATAGAAAATACTTTATATTCTCCTTTAAGATATCTTTTTCGTATTCGCGTATTTAACATTGAAGCTTCAATACGAGGATTTGTGCCAACTAAAATACATAAATCTGAATCAGCGATACCAGAAACAGTAGTATTAAAACAATATGCAATTCTTGGTATATTTTTATAATTTGCATTATTTTGTGAAGATAAAAAATTATTTGACCCAAAATATTTAAATAAATTTCTAAGTAAAAAAATACTTTCACAATCAACTTGATTACCAATTATTGCAGCCATTTTTTTTCCTTTTAAAGAAATCATTTTTGATTTAATTACTGAAAATGATTCATCCCAATTAGATTTATTTAAATAATTATTTTTTTTAATATAAGGTATATCAAGTCTATTATATTTTAATCCATCATAAGAAAACCTTGTTTTATCAGAGATCCATTCTTCATTAATATCTTCATTTACAATCGGTAATACTCTCATTACTTGATTGTTTCTAGTGTCTACCCTTATATTTGATCCAACAGCATCAGTAACATCTATTGTTTCTGTTTTATTTAATTCCCATGGTCTAGAAGTTAATGAAAATGGCTTGGAAGTTAAGGCACCGACAGGACAAATATCAATCATATTTCCTGATAATTCAGAAGTAATAGTTTTATCAATATAAGTTGCAATTTCCATATTTTCTCCCATACCTGTAGTGCCTAACTCTGAAACACCAGCAATTTCAGTTGCAAATCTTATACATCTTGTGCAATGAATGCACCTAGTCATAACAGTTTTAATTAAAGGACCAAAATTTTTTTCTTTAACAGCTCTTTTATTATATGCAAAACGACTGTTATCATTTCCATAGCCCATTGCAATATCTTGTAAATCACATTCACCTCCTTGATCGCAAATAGGACAATCTAATGGATGATTAATAAGTAAAAATTCCATAACTCCTTTCCGTGCTTTAGTTACCATTTTTGAATTAGTTTTTATTTTCATTCCATCAAAAACTGGCACACTACAAGACGCAACAGGTTTAGGATTATTATCAACTTCGACTAAACACATTCTACAATTACCTGCTATTGAAAGTCTTTCATGATAACAAAATATAGGAATTTCAATACCAATTTGCTGACAAGCTTGAAGTATAGTTAAACCTGGTTCGATTTTTACTTTATGATTATCAATTGTTATTTCTATCATTAAGCAACCTTATTTTTAAAATTATTTTTACTTAATTTTTTTTCAATTATTTGCCTAAAATGTCTAATAAAACCTTGAATTGGCATTGCTGAAGCATCTCCAAGTGCACAGATTGTATGTCCTTCAACTTCTTTTGATACTTCATAAAGAGTATCGATATCTTCAATCGTTCCTTCACCATTAGAAAATCTTTCAATCACTCTCCACATCCAACCAGTTCCTTCTCTACAAGGTGTGCATTGCCCACAACTTTCATTTTTATAAAACTTAGATATTGTTGTCATGGCTTTTAACAAATCAGTAGATTTATTCATTACTATTACTCCTCCGGTTCCTAAATTTGAATTTACTTTTTCAAGACTGTCAAAATCCATTAAAACTTCATCACATACTTTCTTTGGTATCAAAGGGACAGATGTGCCACCTGGTATTACGGCTAATAAATTATTCCAACCTCCAATGACCCCTTCAGCATGATTTTCAATTAATTCTTTTAGAGGAACTCCCAATTCTTCTTCAACATTGCACGGTTTGTTAACATGACCAGAAATACAAAATATTTTTGAACCTGTATTATTTATGTTACCTAAACTAGAAAACCAAGCTGCTCCTTTATTTAAAATAGTTGGTATGACAGCAACTGTTTCAACATTATTAACATTCGTTGGGCAACCATAAAGTCCTATTGTTGCTGGGTAAGGTGGTTTAAGACGGGGTTGAGCTTTTTTACCTTCTAAACTTTCTAATAAAGCTGTTTCTTCGCCTGCAATATATGCACCAGCTCCTCTATGAATAATAATATCTAAATTTAAAGAACTATCACATGCATTCTTTCCTAGCAAACCACTGTTATAAGCTTCATCAATAGCATTTTGTAGTATTTTTGCTTCGTTATAAAATTCTCCTCTTATATATATGTAACAAATGTTTGCTCCTATAGCGTAACTACTTAGCAAACATCCTTCCAATAATTTATGAGGTTCGTTACGAATTATATCTCTATCTTTACATGTGCCAGGTTCACTTTCATCTGCATTTACAATAAAATATTTTGGTAATTGAGATTTAACAGGAATAAAAGACCATTTTAATCCTGTTGGAAAACCAGCACCGCCTCTACCACGAAGTCCTGAATTTTTTATTTCATCTATAATCCACTCTGAGGATTTTCTTAAAATTTTTTTTGTATTTAACCAATCACCTCTTTTTTTTGCTTCAATTAATTTGTATGAGTTATAGCCATTTAAATTTTTAAAAATATGATCTTGATGTTTAAGCATTTTTATTTATTAAAACTTTTTTTCTAGAAGTTAACTTGTTAATTAAATTCTTAACGTCTTTTAATTTTAAATTTTCACAGAAATCATTATTTATTTTAACTACAGGAGCATTAATACAAGCTCCAAGACATTCAATTTCTTTTAATGTTACAAGATTGTCATTTGTAGTTTCACCAACTTTGATTTTTAAATTTTTTTCAAATTCTTTAAGAATTAAATTGGAGCCTCTTAACCAACATGAAGTTGTAGTGCATACATGTATACAATTATTACCAACTTTTTTTAAATTAAACATGTGGTAAAAACCTGCCACTTCATAAACTCTTATTAAAGGTATTTTTAAAAATTTTGAAATATATTCAATTGAAGATTTTGAAATCCAACCGTCTAATTGCACTTGAACTAAATGTAACAAAGGTATTGTTGCACTTATTTGAAATTTTTTTGGGTATTTGGCTATTATAGATTTAGCTTTTAGAATATTTTGTTTATTAAATTTAAAATTATTATTTATTTTTTTTTTCATATAAAATAATTTTTATCTATCAATTTCTCCAAAAACAATATCCATAGAACCTAGTATTGCTACAATATCTGCTAACATATGACCTTTTGAACAAAAATTCATTGCCTGTAAATGTGCATATCCTGGAGCTCTAATTTTACATTTGTAAGGTTTGTTTGAACCATCAGAAACAAGATAAACACCAAATTCTCCTTTTGGAGCTTCGACTGCAGTATAAGTTTCTCCTTTAGGAACTTTATAACCTTCTGTATATAATTTAAAATGATGAATTAATGACTCCATCGATGTTTTCATAATCTTTCTTTTGGGTGGGGATATTTTATTATTCTTTATCATTACTTGCCCTTTAGGTATTTTATCTACACACTGCAAAATTATTTTTAAACTTTCTTTCATTTCTTCGACTCTGACCAAATATCTGTCAAAACAATCACCCTTCTTACCAACAGGAATATTAAATTCTAGTTGATCATAAACTTCATAATTTTGAGTTTTTCTTAAATCCCATTTAACACCAGATGCTCTTAACATAGGACCAGTAAAACCAAAATTAATAGCATCATCAGCATTGACTATGCCTATATCAACTGTTCTTTGTCTAAAAATTCTATTATCAGTTAATAAATTCTCTAAATCTTTAATATATTCAGGAAAATTTTCTGCCCATCTTTTAATATCTGATAACAAATTTTTTGGTAAATCTCTATAAACACCACCTGGTCTAAAATACGCAGCATGTAATCTACTACCGCTTACTCTTTCATAAAATTCCATTAATAATTCACGTTGTTCAAATGACCATAAAAATGGAGTCATTGCTCCTACATCCATGGCCATAGCAGGTAAGGCAAGTAAGTGATTTAATATCCTAGTAATTTCTGAAAACATTACTCTTATAAAGCTTGCTCTTATTGGTACTTTTACATTTAATAATTTCTCTACTGCTAATGCGAATGCATGTTCTTGACACATAGGAGAAACATAATCCAAACGATCAAAATAAGGAATAGCTTGTAAATACGTTTTATTTTCAAATAATTTTTCGGTTCCACGATGGAGTAATCCTATATGAGGATCTACTCTTTCAATAACTTCTCCATCCATTTCAAGAACCATTCTTAAAACTCCATGTGCTGCTGGATGTTGTGGACCAAAATTTAGTGTTAAAGGTTTGGTTTTTACGTTTTTCATATAAAAAAAATTAAAATTTATTTATTAATTTTTAAATTTTTCATCTCCTGGTAAAATGCCACCTTCCCAAGGACTTAAAAAATCGAAATTTCTGTAATCTTGAGTTAACTTAACTTTTGAATATGCAACTTTTTTTTTATTTTCATCATATCTAAGTTCTACAAAACCAGTAAGGGGGAAATCTTTTCTCAATGGATGACCATCAAAACCATAATCAGTTAGTAACCTCCTTAAGTCTGAGTTTCCACTAAAAGTTATACCATACATATCCCATACTTCTCGTTCATACCAGCCAGCTGAATGATAAATATCAGTTAAAGATGGAACGGGGTCAGTGTCGTTAAGAAAAATTTTAACACGTAGTCTATATAATTTATTTAAACTTAGAAGATTATAAACAACTTCAAATCTTTTAGATCTGCTTGGATAATCCACTGCGGTAATATCCAATAACATTTTAAAATTTAAATCATTGTGATCTTTAATTTTAGAAAATAATTTTAGAAGATCTTTTGCTTTTGTAGTAATAGTTAATTCATCT
>CAZEYC010000029.1:0-8123 GCA_964516965.1 uncultured Alphaproteobacteria bacterium
TACAGTAGACTACGGATCTACAGTTGGGGGTTCGAATCCTCCCAGGCGCACCAGTTTCTTAAATTTAGTTAATTACACTTTCAATTGCATTAATTATATTTTGTGAAGAAGGTGCAGTCATTGAAGAAAAATGTTTTTCCAATTTACCATCTTTATTTATTAGAAATTTGTAAAAGTTCCATTTAGGTTTAACTTTATAATTTTCATTTATCCATTTAAAAATTGGATGGGCATTTTCACCTACGACATCATTTTTACTTGTTAAAAAGAAATTTATATTAAAATTTACCATACAAAATTCCTTAATCTCTTTTTCTGTACCAGGTTCTTGATTAAAATTATCTGAAGGAACACCTAATACTATTAGACCATTGCCTTTATATTTTTCATGAATTCTTTGTAGTCCGGAGTATTGCGATGTAAAACCACATTTGGAAGCAGAATTAAATAATAAAATTGGTTTTCCATGAAATTGAGATAAAGGTAAACTTTCTCCGTCAATTGATTTAAAAGTAAAATCATATGCTGAACCAGGCACATTTCTTGAAAGTAATTTATTGTTATAAAAGAAAGCAGAAAAAATAAATACAATAAATAATAAGTAATATTTTTTTGATAATAATTTCATAAAATTTCAATTACCGTATTGAATTTATATAGTTCATAATAATATATTGTGAATACTTTTGTATTTTTTTTTTAAATAAATGGACTTATCTTTTTTAAATATTTTTGAATCTTCTTATAAAATTTTTTTAAATATATTTATTATTCTTCTAATTGGTTTTGTTGGATGGAAAACTCTTTCAACATTAATAAAAAAAAAATTAGATAGTCTAGAGAATTCTAAAGATGAGGCTCAAACTCAAAGAATTAATACTCTATTTAGAATATTAAAAAACTTTGTATCTATTGCTTTTCTGATTGTAATTATAATGCTTGTTTTATCAGAATTAGGTATAGAAATCGGTCCATTAATTGCTGCAGCGGGTGTAGTTGGCTTAGCTGTTGGTTTCGGTGCACAAACCTTAGTTAAAGATATAATAACAGGCTTATTTATTATTTTAGAAGGACAAATTACTATTGGCGATATTGTTGAAGTAGCTGGCCATTCTGGGCGTGTAGAGGCTATAACTATAAGAACTGTAAGGTTAAGAGACATCAATGGTCATTTACACGTTATACCCTTTAGCGAGGTTACTACTGTTAAAAACATAACTCAGGATCAAGATTATCACAGTTTTGAAATAGGTGTTTCATATAATGAAGATGTTGATCATGTAATAGAAACACTTGAAAAAGTAGGAGCAGAGCTAAAAAAGGATAAAGATTTTAAATCTAAAATTAATGGTGAAATAGAAGTTTTTGGTTTAGATAAGTTTGAAGATTCAGCAATAATAATTAAAGGAAGAATTCCGACGATTCACAAACAACAATGGATGGTTAAAAGAGAATTTAATAGAAGAGTGAAAATAGCTTTTGATAAAAATGGGATTGAAATTCCATTTCCTCAAACAACTATTTCATATTTAAATACAAAAAAGAAAAAAAAGATTGTTAAAAACAAAATAAAAAGAAAACTAAATTTTACAGCTGGAAGTGATGATGATTAATTAATTCCCTCATTTGCATATTTTTCAAGAAATTCTATTTCTTCTTTATTATTTAATTCAATTATTTTTTTTGAAATACTATAAGAAAATCCCGCACTAGCCATTTTCATTAACTTTTTTTCATTATTTTTAAAGGATTTATCTAAATTTATTTCAGAGTTAATAATTTTCTTTTTTTTTGCATAAATTAGTGCTGAGGCTAATTCATAGTCAAAAAAAAATTTTTTAAGATTATGTAAAGCTATTTCAATTATTTCGGATGAGATTCCTTTTTGTTTTAAATTAAGCAGTATTTTCTTTTTTGAAAAACCTCTTTTAACTAAATTTAATGCTCTTGATTCAGAATATTTTTTATCATCAATTAAACCGATTTTTTTAAATTTTTCTATTATTAAATCAATATAACTTGTGTAATTTTCTACTTTTGTTTTAAAAAAATAAGATGATTTAATTATTTTTTTTTTTAAAATAATCCTTAATTGATTTTCTGATGTTGAGAATCTTTCAATATATTTAAAAGCAAACTTTTCTAGATTTTGAAAGGTTATTTTTTTTGGACTTCTTTTTTTCATACAGTTAATTAATTATAATAAATGATTAAATTTTTTTGAAAAAAAAATGTATTTTAAAAATAAAATAATTACTTCTACGAATTGGCTTGGAATGTGGACTTTGTTTAGTAAAGAAACATTACGTTTTTTAAAAGTTTTTTATCAAACAGTTTTAGCTCCAATTGTTACTAATATTCTTTTTTTGACTATCTTTTTAATAGTCATTGATAGGGATAGAATCATAATTGGTGGAATTGGTTATACTGAATTTTTAGTACCAGGACTAATAATGATGGCAATTTTACAAAATGCATTTATGAATACATCGTCATCTATTATGATTTCAAAAATACAAGGGAATATTATTGATATACTTTTACCACCATTATCTAATCTTGAATTAACAATCGCACTTAGTTTAGGTGGCGTAGCTAGAGGCATGGTAGTTGGATTAGCATCTATAGTTGTATTTTATTTTTTTATTGATATGAAAATTTCTAATATTTTTTATATTATTTTTTTTGCTTTTTCTGGATCTTTAACTTTAAGTTTATTAGGAATTGCAGCGGGGATTTGGTCAGACAAATTCGATCATATGGCTGGTTTAACAAATTTTATTATTACACCTTTAACTTTTTTATCTGGTTCGTTTTATTCAATTTATAAACTTCCTGATATATTGCAATTTATAGCCCAATATAATCCTTTCTTTTATTTTATTGATGGTTTTCGAAAAGGTTTTATTGGTTATTCAGATGCAAATGTAATGACAGGAATTGTTGTATGTTTATTTTTAAACATTATATTATTCTTCTTTATTTATAAAATGTTTCAAACTGGATATAAATTGAGAACATAACAATGCCTTCTTCTATATTGTCTACTTATAATCGCACTAAAATATCCTTTAATAGAGGGAAAGGATGTTATTTAATATCTAAAAATGGAAAAAAATATTTAGATTTTACTAGCGGTATAGCTGTAAATTCACTTGGGCATTGTAACGATTTTTTAATTAAAGCATTACATGAACAATCGAAAAAATTATGGCATTGTTCAAACGCTTTTGAAATACTTGAACAAGAAAAACTTGCAAAAAAACTAACACAATTAACTTTTGCTGATAAAGTTTTCTTTTGTAATAGCGGAGCAGAAGCTGTTGAGGCTTCAATTAAAATTGCAAGAGCATATTTTCAAATATTAAAAAGAAAAAATAAATATAAAATTATAACTATTAAAGGAAGTTTTCATGGAAGAACACTTGCAACAATTACTGCATCTGGTCAAGATAAATTACTTGATGGTTTTAAACCAAAAGTAGATGGATTTGAGCATGTAAATTTTGGAGATCACGACGCAATCGAAAAAGCAATTGATAATAAAACTGCTGCAATAATGATTGAGCCTATTTTAGGAGAGGGAGGAATTAAAGTAGTGCCACCACAATGTTTGGAAGGACTTAGAAAATTATGCAATAAAAAAAATATTTTATTAATATTTGATGAAGTACAATCAGGTATGGGTAGAACTGGAAAATTATTTAGTTATCAATGGACCAAAATAAAACCAGATATTTTAGCTACTGCAAAAGGAATTGGAGGAGGTTTTCCAATTGGTGCATGTTTAGTAACAAAAAAAATCTCTATGGGAATGAGAATTGGTAGTCATGGATCGACTTTTGGAGGCAATCCTATTGCTTGTGCTGTTGCAAATAAAGTTATTGATATAATTTCAAAAAAATCTTTTTTTCATCAAGTAAATTCAAAAGCTAGTTTTTTCATTAATGAATTAGAAAAGATTAAATCACAAAATTTAAAAATTATAGATGCAATTAGAGGCAAAGGTTTTTTAATAGGAATAAAATGTAAAATAAATAATAAAATATTTATTGAGAAATTAATAAAAAACGGATTATTAGTTGTTGGGGCAAATGAGAATGTAATTAGATTGTTGCCTCCATTAAATATAAAAAAGAGTGAAATAGCTCAGGGAATAAAAATTATTAAAAAAACATGCAACGAAATAAATTCTAAATTTAACAAATGAAAAATATTAGACATTTTTTGGATTTAAATAAAATAAATTCACAAGAGATAAGAAAAATTTTAGACTTGTCTAAATCTTATAAACAGGGGATAACTTCCGGACTAGATATACTTAAAGGAAAGACATTGTCATTAATTTTTGAAAAACCTTCAACTAGAACAAGAGTATCTTTTGAGATTGCTATGCATCAATTAGGCGGGAATGTATCTATTCTAGAACAAGAAAAAACACATTTAGGTAGGGGGGAAACTATACCTGATACAGCAAGAGTTTTGTCAAGATATATAGATATTATAGTTTATAGAACAGATTCAGCTTTAAAACTTTATGAATTAGCTAAATATTCAAATGTTCCTGTAATTAATGGTCTTAACGACGATTCACATCCTTGTCAATTATTAGCAGATATTATGACATTTGAAGAAAATTTAGGTATGATTCAAGATAAGACAGTTACTTGGTGTGGAGACTTTAATAATGTTTGTAAAAGCTGGGTACAAGCTGCTGATATTTTTAATTTTAATTTACATTTAGCTTGTCCAAAGGAATTAATTGGTAAAAAAGGAATGATTAGTATTAAAAAAAGTAAAAATATTAAAATTTTTGAGTCAGCTTTAGATGCTACTAAAAAATCAGACTGCATTATGACTGACACATGGTTTTCTATGGGACAAAAAGTATCTCAAGAAAAAAGAAAAATATTGCAAAATTTTCAAGTAACAAACAAATTATTAAATGTTGCAAAAGAAAAATCAATTTTTATGCATTGTTTGCCCGCGCATAGGGGAGAAGAAATAGAAAATGATATTTTGGAACATCCTAAATCAGTTGTTTGGGATGAAGCTGAGAATAGATTACATACTCAAAAAGCCGTATTAACATGGTGTTTAAAATAAGTTGAAAAAAATTAATTTTAAAAAATCGATTATATTCTTTTTATTTCTGTTTTTTTTAAAAATAAATTTCAATTATTTAATAGCTGATTCTAAAATATATTTAGATTTATCTAATACAAACTTTGAGAATGATCCTGGATATAAATCTCATGAAACTAGTTCACAATTAATAATAAATACAGATCTAAAAAAAGAAATAGAGGGTTGGGTAAAAGAAAAAATAGTTCTAAAAGGAAATTCTGGAAATTTAAAAATTAAAATAGTAGAAGAAAAAATATTTGATAATTTTATTGCAGAACATGCAGAAAAATTTAGTTTTTTAAATAAAGATGGAATATCTTATAAAATTTTTTTTAAGGTTGTAATAATAGCAGAAAATAAAAAACACAATGCTTTTGGAAAAGTCGAAGTAAGTGTAAAAGGCGATAAAACCTTTTTAGGAAATTTTTCAATTAATGAAAGATCTCAAGCTATAGATGAAATATTAAAAAAAATGGTGATAAAATTAGAAAAAAATCTTGAAAAAGAAATCAACAATCAATTTAAAGACTTTGTTACTAATAAATATAATTAATTTTTCCAGAATAAAGGAGTTAATAAAACAATAATTGCAAATAATTCAAGACGTCCAATTAACATACCAATTATTAAAACCCATTTACTAGAGTCAGAAATTTGAGCAAATGTTTTAGTAGGTCCAATTACATTGCCAAGACCAGGTCCAACATTAGCAATAGATGTTGCTGCACCAGATAAAGAAGTTAAAAAGTCATTGCCGAGAAAAGATAATATTAATGTGATAATAATATAGGATATTATAAAAATAAAAAAGTAACCCATCACTGAAGAAGAAATTGACTCTGAAATTTGAATTTTATTATATTTAGGTACCATAACACTATGCGGTTGTAACAATTTAAATATTTGTACTTTGGCTGTTTGGTATAATATTTGAAGCCTAAAAATTTTTATTCCACAGGTTGTTGAGCCAGCACAACCTCCTACAAGCATTAAAAATAGAAAAAGAATAATTATAAAAGATCCCCAGTTATTAAAATTTTGAGTGGTATAACCAGTTCCCGTAAAAACAGATATAGTGTTAAAAAAGGCAGACCTAAAATTTTCAAAAAAATTTATTGATGTTTGATTTGTCCAAAATGTAACTATAAATACAGAAAAAAATACAAGGGATAAAAAAACTTTAACTTGGTCATCTTTAAAAAGCGAAAAAATATTCCCCCGAAAAGTTTGTAGGTATAAAACAAATGGCAAGGAACCTAATATCATAAAAATACTAATTACAATTTCTATATTAATATTATTAAATTTTGCAATAGATAAATCTGATGTAGAGAAACCCCCAGTGGCAATTGTTGTCATTGAATGAGCTATAGCGTCAAAGATTGACATCCCAAAGTACCAAAGTAAAAAAGCGCAAATTATTGTTAATAAAAAATATATAACGCTAATAGCAGAAGCTATTTGTGCAGCTCTAGGTAAAACTTTTTCAGATGTTTCTGTATCAGAAGCTTCTGCATGAAATAGTTGCATTCCTCCAATTTTTAAAATAGGAAGTATTGCAATAGCTATAACAATAATTCCAATCCCACCAATCCACTGCAATAATGCTCTCCAAAGCAAAATTCCATGCTGTAGATTGTCTAATCCAGATATTATGGTTGAACCAGTTGTTGTGATACCGGACATTGACTCAAAGAAAGCATTCGTGAAAGATAATTTTAAATTTGAAAAAATAAAAGGTATAGATCCAAACAATGCAATAAATACCCAGCTCAAAGTCGTTAATAAAAATGCTTGCCTAATAGTTAGACTAAAACTTTCAGTTTTATTAGCTAAAATTAAAACTATTCCTACAAAAAGACTTATTATTGCTGCAAATATAAAAATTTGCCATTCTTCATTACCAAAATAAGCATCAACCAAACCTGGAATACACATGATTATTGACAGTGCAGATAAAAGAAAACCAACAATATATAAAACAGGTCTAAAATCCATTGATTAAAATATAATAATTTAGCGTTTAAACTTGCGGTTTATTATATCCTATTATATTAAGAAATTCTCTTCTAGTATCTGAATTATCTCTAAAAAGTCCTAACATACGACTAGTTACCATTCTTGAGTCAGGTTTGTAAATACCTCTTGTTGCAATGCAAAGATGAGAAGCTTCAATGATAACACCAACTCCTTTAGGTTGAAGTATTTCGTCGATAGCATTAGCAATTTGTGCTGTCAATTTTTCTTGAATTTGAAGTCTTTTAGAAAATAATTCAACAACTCGTGCTAACTTACTTAAACCAACAACTTTGTTTTTAGGTAAATAACCTACATGTGCTTTTCCAATGAATGGAACCATATGATGTTCACAATGAGATTCTAGTCTAATATCTTTCAAAACTATCATTTCATCATAACCCTCAACTTCTCTAAATTTTTTTGATAAAATCTCTCTTGGTTCAAAATCATAACCTGAGAAAAAATCTTCATATGCTTTAACTACTCTATTAGGCGTTTCAATTAAACCTTCACGGTCAGGATCATCTCCAGCCCATTTAATTAATGTTCTAACAGCTTCTTTTGCTTCATCTCGAGTTGTTTTATTCTTAATTTTGTTTAAATTTTTTATTTTTTCTATTTTATTCATTATATTTTTAACCTTTTCTAATTTGTCAAACAACTATCATGAGGACTATCAAGAGAAAATGCAGGGATACATGCATTAAACGAATCTCCATTTTCTTTTTCCATTTTGTAAGAACCCATCATGAAACCTGAAGGTGTTTTTAAAGGTGTTCCAGAAGTATATTCAAATGATGTCCCAGGTTTTAAAATAGGTTGTTCACCTACTACACCTAATCCATTTACTTCTTGCATTCTACCTAAAGCATCAGTTATTTTCCATGATCTACTTAGTAATTGCACAGTGTCAAATCCTTGATTCTCAATTTTTATGTGATATGCCCATATAAATCTTTTTTCATCAGGGTCTGAGT
>CAZEYC010000030.1:0-7886 GCA_964516965.1 uncultured Alphaproteobacteria bacterium
TTTTACTTATGAAATTGCTGAAACTAAAATTTATAAAGTATTAGATATTTCAAGAAAGAATGGCCATCCTTTACAATGCATTCTTGAAGAGGATTAATTATGTTATCTGAACAATTAGAAAAAACAATTAAAAGAGCAATCTCATATGCTAATGATAGACAACACCAATATGCTACATTAGAGCATTTTTTACTTGCTTTGTTAGATGATAAAGATGCTGCTAATGTCCTTAAAGCTTGTGATATAAATTTTAATAATCTTAAAAGTGATTTAGTAAACTATCTTAATGGGGAATTAAAGAATATTGTTTCACCTCATTCACAAAAAGCGGAACCTTCAGCAAGTTTTCAAAGGGTTCTTCAAAGAGCTGCTATACATATGCAATCATCTGATAATATTAAAATAAATGGAGCAAGTGTTTTAGTTTCTATATTTTCAGAAAGAGAATCTCATGCTGTTTATTTTCTTCAAACACAAGATATGTCAAGACTTGATGCTTTAAATTTTATTTCTCATGGTATTAAAAAAGGCGCAACACAATTTAAAGAAGATGAATCAGAAGTAAACAATCTTGATTTTCCTAATCCATATGATGATAGACAAGAAAAAAAAAAATCAAATAATTTTATAATAAATTTAAATGAAAAAGCAAAACTAGGAAAAATAGATAAATTAATTGGTAGGAATAATGAAATAGAAAGAACTATACAAATTTTGTGTAGAAGAGTAAAAAATAATCCTTTATTTGTGGGTGAACCAGGTGTTGGGAAAACAGCTATTGTTGAAGGGCTAGCTTTGAAAATTCATAAAAAAGAAGTTCCTAGTTTTCTACAAAATTCAGTTATCTTTCTATTAGATTTAGGTGGTTTATTAGCAGGAACTAGATATAGAGGCGATTTTGAAGAAAGATTAAAAAAGGTTGTAAAGGACATTGGATCTTCAAAGAACCATATTTTATTTATTGATGAAATTCATACAATCATTGGAGCTGGAGCCACTACTGGAGGTTCAATGGATGCATCAAATATTTTAAAGCCTTTTTTATCTAACGGAGAAATAAAATGTATAGGGTCAACTACTTATAAAGAATATAAAAATTATCTAGATAAAGATAAAGCTTTTTCAAGAAGATTTCAAAAAGTTGATATTGACGAACCTTCAGAAGATGATTGTTATAAAATATTAAAAGGCATTAAACAATACTATGAAGATTTTCATTCTATTAAATATTCTGATGAATCTTTAAAAGCATGTATAAATTTGTCTAAAAGATATTTATCAGAAAAAAAACTTCCAGATAAAGCTATTGATCTTATTGATGACGTAGGTGCTTTTCAAAAAATAATTTTGAAAAAAAATAAAAAAAAAATAATTTCTGCAGAAGATATAGAAGCAATTATTTCAAAAATAGTAAAAGTGCCATTAAAAAATATTAGTAATAAAAATACAAATATTGTTAAGAATATTGAGGGAAAGATTAAAAATTTAATTTATGGGCAAGACAATGCTATCGAAAGCTTAACTAGATCAATAAAACTCTCTTATGCTGGTTTATCTGAACTTGAGAAACCAATGGGTTGTTTTTTATTTACAGGACCAACAGGTGTTGGAAAAACTGAACTTGCTAAACAATTATCTATTTCTTTAAATGCTAATCTTGTTAGATTAGATATGTCAGAATATTCTGAGAGACATAGCGTTTCTAGACTTATTGGTTCACCACCTGGTTATGTGGGGTTTGATCAAGGAGGTTTATTAACAGATTCAGTAGATCAAAATCCTCATTCAATTGTTTTATTTGATGAAATAGAAAAAGCACATCCAGATATATTTAATATTTTATTACAGATAATGGATTATGGTAAATTGACTGACAATAATGGCAAATCAGTAAATTTTAAAAATACAATTATAATTATGACTACAAATATAGGGGCTGAAAATCTAACAAAAAGCAAACTAGGATTTGAAACAAATAAAACGAAATTAGATAATTATGATGAAATTAAGTTTTTCTTTAAACCTGAATTTCGAAACAGGTTAGATTCTATAATTGAATTTAATCGTTTAACTAAAAGTGTTGTTTATAAAATTGTAAATAAATTTATTTTTCAATTAGAACATCAACTTTCCGAAAAAAATATTTCTATTGATTTGTCTGATCAAGTAAGAGTATGGTTAGCAAAAAAAGGTTATAATGAGGAATATGGCGCTAGGCCACTTGCTAGATTGATGCAAATAAAAATTAAAGAGCCAATTGCTAATTATATAATATCAAATAATGATATTAAGCTTGGTGGATTTATAAAAGTTAAATTAGTAGAAAAAGATCTTTACTTTGAATTTAAAAAAAAAAAATTAAAAAAAAGAATTAAAACGTAGTTTAAATTAATTTTTTAAAGAAAATATTGCATCTATTTCAACACTAGCATCTAATGGTAAACTATTTACGCCAACAGCAAATCTTGTATGTTTACCTTTATTTTTAAAAATTTTACATATCAGTTCAGATGCTCCATTAATCACATAAGGGTGATCACTAAAATTTTTCTCTGAATTTACAAACCCTCCTAATTTTAAACATTTCGAAATTATTTTAAAATTACCCTTAAGAGCCATATTTACTTGTCCAATAATATTAACTGCACATAACTGTGAAGCTTTATAACCAAACATTTTTTTATTATTATTAATTTTACCTTTATAGATAATTTTTCCATCAACAATAGGTAATTGCCCAGAAATATACAATCTATTTCCTTCTATTAAATAGGGGATATAATTACCAACAGATTTATTATTTGAAGGTAATTGAAAACCTAGAGCTTTTAGGCTTTTTTCTATTTGATTTTTCATTAAATAAACTAGCTACATCCTGAAGTAGAACCACAAGTATCGCATTTTAAACAAGTGCCATTTCTAACCAAAGTAAAATTTCCACATTCTTGACAGGCATCTCCTTCATAACCTTTCATTATAGCCACTTTAGCTTTATTCACTAAGTTTCTTGAGTTATTCTTTAAATTCTTTTTTTTAATTTTATTATTTTTTTTGTCCTTAAAATAAGGAGGAGAGGATTTGTTTTCTTCCATTCCTCCTTTTAGAACATAAAAACTATTTCTTACATATCCTGTACTTGCATATCTTGCTATAGCTTCATTTGTTGCAGCAGCATTTAGTTCTCTCTCTTTTTCTCCCTTGCCTAAACTATCATTACCTATATCATCGGGGTCAATGTTAGCAAGTTCCTTTTTATTTAAATAAGATATTGCTAATTCTCTAAAAACATAATCTAAAACAGAAGTTGCCATTTTTATTACTTCATTTCCTTGGACAGGACCTGATGGATCAAATTTTGTAAATGTATAAGCTTCTACAAATTCTTCTAGAGGGACTCCATATTGCAAACCTATTGATATTGCAATTGCAAAATTATTCATTAAGCTTCTAAACGAAGCTCCTTCTTTATGCATATCTAAAAAAATTTCACCTATTGAACCATCTTCATATTCTCCTGTTCTAAGATAAACTTTATGACCACCTATAATTGCTTTTTGAGTGTATCCTTTTCTTCTATCAGGCATTTTTTCTCTTCGTGAACGTATTATTTCTTCAACATAATCTTTTGCTATTTTTTGTGCTACTTTCACAGTTTTATCAGAAGTTGTATCATCATCAGACACATCATCATCTAAACTAATTATACTGGAATTTAAGGGTTGAGATAATTTTGAACCATCTCTATATAATGCATTTGCTTTAAGTCCCAATTTCCATGATTGTATATATGACTTTGAACAATCTTCAATTGTTGCTTTGTTTGGCATGTTAATTGTTTTAGAAATAGCACCAGAAATAAATGGTTGAGAAGCGGCCATCATTTTTATATGACTTTCTGTTGATAAATAACGTTTACCATTTTTTCCACACGGATTAGCACAATCAAATATTGGCAAATGATCTTTTTTAAGATGAGGAGCATCTTCTAAACTCATTGAACCACAACAGAAAACATTTGCTTCTTCAATCTCACTATTTGTAAAACCCAAGTGCCTTAACATATCAAAAGATATATCGTTAAGATCATTTGGATTAAGTTTAAGATTTTTAATACAAAACTCTTCACCAATTACATATTTATTAAATGCAAATTTAATATCAAAGGCATTTCTAAGGCTCTCTTCAATCTTTTTTATTATTTCTTCTGTAAATCCTTTTTCTTTTAAAGTTTTATTATTTATTGTTTTACATTCGTTTAAAGTAGCATGTCCGATAGCATATTTTATAATTTCATCTATTTGGAATTGACTATATCCAAGTTTTTTTAACGTAAATGGAATTATTCTATTGATAATTTTAAAATATCCTCCTCCAGCCAATTTTTTAAATTTGACTATTGAAAAATCAGGCTCAATTCCTGTGGTATCGCAATCCATTACCAAACCAATTGTACCAGTTGGCGCTACAACTGTTGTTTGTGCATTTCTAAAACCATATTTTTTTCCATTTTTAAGAGTATCATCCCAACAATTTCTTGCGGCTTGAATTAAATTTTTATCAGGGCACTCTTCTTTAATAAGAGGAACTGGCAGAATTGTTAATTTTTCATAATTTCTTTTTTCACCAAAAGATGCTTTTCTATGATTGCTAATTACTTTAATCATTTCTATTTCATTCTTTTTAAAATTATTGAACGCTCCTAATTCTTTCGCCATTTCAGATGAAGTATTATATGATTCACCAGTCATTAAAGAAGATATTGCACCACATATCGATCTTCCTTCAACACTATCATACCCATATCCTTGCTTCATTAACAGACCACCAATGTTTGCAAAGCCAAGACCCAAGGTTCTAAATTCATAAGAAAGTTCAGCTATTTCTTTTGAAGGAAATTGAGCCATTGTCACAGAAATTTCCAATGCAATAGTAAATAATCTAACTACATGTTTAAATTGTTCAATTTCAAAATTGCCTTTTTCATCAAGGAACTCTATTAAATTTACAGATGCTAAATTACACGCTGTGTTATCTAAAAACATATATTCTGAACAAGGGTTAGAAGCATTAATTCTTCCGCTATTAGGACATGTATGCCATTCATTAATTGTTGTATCATATTGAATACCTGGATCAGCACAAGACCAGGCAGCATATCCTATTTTATCCCATAAGTCTTTTGCATTTATTGTTTTATGAATTTTACCATCGGTTCTTCTTATTAAACTCCAATCTTTATTTTTAGTAACAGATTCTAAAAAATCATTGGTGACTCTTATTGAATTATTTGAATTTTGACCAGATACAGTCAGATAAGCTTCTGAATCCCAATCAGTATTATATGTTGGAAACTCAATTTTTTTAAAACCTTGTTTTGCAAATTGTATTATTCTATCTATATAATTATCAGGAACTAGAGCACGTTTAGCATTTTTAATTTTTTCTTTTAAAACAGAGTTTTTTTTAACATTAAATCTATTTTCATCAATCAATTCGTTATTCCAACACGCGTCCATTACATTTTTCAAATGCTTAGCACATATTTTTGAACCAACAACTATAGAAGCAACTTTTTGTTCTTCTTTAACTTTCCAATTTACAAATTCCTCAATATCTGGATGATCAACATCAACCACAACCATTTTAGCTGCTCTTCTAGTAGTGCCACCTGATTTAATTGCACCTGCTGATCTATCACCTATCCTTAAAAAACTCATCAATCCAGAAGATTTACCACCTCCAGATAAATTTTCCCCATCACCTCTTAAATTCGAAAAATTACTTCCAGTGCCGGAACCATATTTAAATAATCTTGCTTCTTTTGTCCATAAATTCATTATACCCCCATCATTAACAAGATCGTCGCTTACACTTTGTATAAAGCATGCATGAGGTTGAGGATGCTCATAAGCGGTTTCTGATAAAGATAATTTGCCGGATTTATGATCTACATAATAATGACCTTGAGGAGGACCATCTATACCATAAGCCCAATTTAAACCAGTGTTAAACCATTGTGGAGAATTGGGAGCAGCCATTTGTTGACATAAAATAAATCTAATTTCATCAAAAAAACTTAATGCATCATCTTCTTTATCAAAATATCCACCTTTCCAACCCCAATATGTCCAAGTGCCAGCGATTCTATCAAAAACTTGTTTAGATGATTTTTCACCAACATATTTTTCTTTTTTATCAAGTTTTTCTAATTTGTTTTTGTCAGGAATACTTTTAGAAAGCCAATAAGGCACATTAGGCTCTCTGATTTTTTTTAAGTGTTGAGAAATACCAGCTTTTCTAAAATACTTTTGTGCTATTATATCTGTAGCTACTTGCGACCATTTTACAGGGACTTCTACATCATTTAGTTCGAATATTATTGATCCATCTGGATTTCTTATTTCAGATCTAATTTTTTTGAAAACTGTATCTTTGTAAGGACATATGCCTTTTACCGTATATTTTCGCCTAATTTTCATTTAATAAAAAAATGTAATTCTATAGTATAACTACTATATATAGTATATAGTAATTGTTATATATATCTATATCTTGATATTTATAACATAATTTTCAAGAAAAAAAAATTATTTTTTAAAAAAAAAGTTTTTTTTAAAAATTTTTGTTATTTTCAAGTAGTTAAAATGAAAAATCTTGGTTTATATATCTATACATTTTTTAATGGAATATTTGTTGGTAAAGATGAAAAGGATAATAAATATTACAAATCAAATATTGTTCATGGTACAAAAAAAGAAAAAAGATGGGTTTTGTATACAAATAATAAAAAGGGTGATCCAACAATTATAAATCCAGATTGGCACAGTTGGTTGCACCATGTAACTAATGATGTGCCAAATAATATTAAGATTAAAAAAAAATTTTATTGGCAAAAAAAGTTAAGTCCAAACCAAACAGGTACAGAAAAAGCCTATCAACCCACAGGACATTTATTAAATAAAAGTAAATCAAAAGAAAAAATAAAGATTTATGAATCTTGGAATCCAAATAAAAATAAAAATTAATAATTTTTTTAAAATAATTTCTGTTTTTTTAATTATTTTTTTGTTTTTTATTAATACAACTAATGCGCAAACAATTATTGGTGCGTTAAATAAAGTTAGCGGGAAAGTTTCTAAATTAGTTGTAAACGATTACGATTCAATTTTATTTGGAAATATTAAAATTGCTGTTAAAGAATGTATTAAATCTTCTCCAACAGAACCTCCAGAAAATAAGGCCTTTGTTGAAGTTTGGGATACTAAATTTAAGAAAACACAAGATAATAAAAAGATTTTTAGCGGGTGGATGTTTTCTTCAAGTCCATCTATTTCCGCATTAGAACATCCAATTTATGATGTATGGATTATAGATTGTAAGGTTTCTTGAAATAAATTTTTAGGTATTTTTTTTTTAAAATTGATTGTTTTTTTTAATGAATTGGCCAATAACTTTAAATATTTACTTCTACTTATTTCAATAGCTCCTAAAGTTTTTAAATGGGAATTTATTAATTGTGTATCTAAAAGCTTAAATTTTTTTATTTTTAAAATTGTAATTAAATATACTAGTGAAATTTTACTTGCATTAGGAACTAAGGAAAACATGCTTTCACCAAAAAAAGCAGATCCTAAAGAAACTCCATATAATCCGCCAACTAATTTGTTTTTCCTCCATACTTCTATTGAATGCGCATATCCTAATTTATTAAGATTTGAGTAAACATTAATTATTTTTTTATTTATCCACGTAGAAGGCCTTTTATTTGTTTTTTTTGCACATGAATTTATAACTTCTTCAAATTTTTTATTAAAAGTTATTTTAAAAAATTTTCTTTTAATTTTTTTTTTTAAACTTTTAGATATTTTAAACTTATTTAATGGTAT
>CAZEYC010000031.1:0-7570 GCA_964516965.1 uncultured Alphaproteobacteria bacterium
AGAAAATAATGGCTAATATCTTTACTATTAAGGAAAAATATGAAAGTTAATTTTATATGGGATTATAATAGTTTCTATCATAATAGCAGTCTCACCTGGTGAGTTAATTCAAGATGCAGATGATTATCCATGGGATTTAGGGCTACAAAATATAAACGATAATGATACGTTAGAGGCTATGTCGCCTAAACAAGGTGGTCCTACCAGGAATTAGTTTATGATCACTGTTCTGAGGAAAAATAAAGGATAAACATTATGCTTAATTTTAAAAAACGATTTGAAGAAATAAAATCAAAACGAGATATTCTAAGCCATACTATTCCTCAGCGCATATCTAGTAGTGAAGAAGAAGAGGCTCATAAATGGTGGACAAATCATAAATGTTTTTTAGATGAAAATAATTGGGCACCTGATTTAGAGATAGGTTGTCTTTATCCACATATAAAACTGACTCCAACTTCAATTGGTTCAGTCATTGCAGTTGCCTGTCCTTTTTGTGGCGAATTAAAGGATGTGACTGATTATGAGACTTGGTAAAAGTAAAAAATGAATGACTATAGATTAATTAACTGGCGCAATCAGAAAAGGATTACTGATAAAGTTTTTGTTCTATGTGTTGTATCGCTTTTATGGGGTGCTGATAAGCTGGGATTAACATATAATCAAATCAATGTCATATTATTTGTAATTATATGGCCAATATTGACCTTGATACTTATAGCTTATTCACTACATTGTTATTTTTATCATAATTGAAAATTATTAATTAGATTAATAGATGCCGTATCCAAAAAAATAAAATGTAATAAATGTGATTTTTCTTCTAGTGGTGGAGAAATATGGTGCTCTTTTTCTTATGAATTTTTAAAAAATGGAAATAAATATTATGCCCTCATAAATAGAAGAAGAGGGTGGTGTCATGAATGTAATAAAATTAACCCTTTAGAATATTTTACATCAGTAAATGAAGAAGGTGATTTAATATGAACCTCGCAGGGCTACACATTATAGAACAACATATATATCTCAGTAGTCTCATTACTCCTATTGCCAAGGAGTGTTTGTAGTACTTCTTTTGAATCTCTCGAATTCTCTTCGGAAAATCAAATAATTATTTAATTATATAAAAATATACTTGCTACATAATAATAATGTAGCATAATATATAGTAGCATATATAATTGTAGTTTATTATTAAGGTGATTAATAAGTATGGATAAAAAAATAAGTAAGTTAATATCAGAATTAGACATCGATGTTTCTTCAGAGCAAACTACAGTCACATCTTTTTCATTATCTAAAATAGCTGTTTATTCAATACAGTGGGTTACAAAAACATGGGGAATAACAAAACAGAAATTGTTTGATAAAATCACTGAAAACGATATTCTACTAAGCGCGGCTGCATCTATTGGCAGTAAAAAGAAAAATAAAGATAATGAAATTCAGATAATAAAACAGAGGATTACTAAAAAAAATCTTGAGATGATTAATTCTATAAGTAAATATAAAAATATTCCAAGAGATGAGTTGGTTTCAGAAACATTAACATTGTTGTATATGAGTCTAAGTAAAAAATACAATGAAGATATAAAACAGACTTATAATGTCAAGTCTGATATAGATAAATCGATAAAGGCAATAAATAGCCTGGAGAAAAGAATATTAGTTAATAAGCATCTTGAAAAAAGTTATTATCAAAAAATATTGGATATAAAAACAAAGTTAGAAAAACTGGCAGAAACAGTCAATGATGATATAATTCACTATAACTCAAACAATGATACGAGTGATACATTATCCGAAAATATAAAATTAGATACAGAAGATAATAAAAATGTAGAGAAAGAGTTGGAAAAATGGGGTTGGAGCATGCTTACATCAAGAATGCAGGATTATAAAAGGGAAGAATTGTAAGATGGATAAGATATTAATCCAGTATGATAAAATATTTATTGATACATCATCTTTTATGCTGGGTTGGAAAAGTTTACATGCATATAAATACATGAAGCGCACCGAGCTAGATGAGTCATTGACGCGCTCTCTTCAAGAAGAATTCTTTATCAATATTCTGAAAAAAACTATGAAGAGCATTGATAAGAAAGTCAGTATTCCTATAGAGGTTATACATGAAATAGAGAAGGCTGAGAAATCAATAAATGACAAAAAATTATCATTCAAGGGTCGCAATGCCCTCAAAATTCTTAACAACTATAAGGCAGATGATATGCTGGATGTGTTTCAGGGAGAAAATTATCCTTTTACTGATAATATATTTATAACTATTATGTTCAGATTTATGACTAAATACAATATATGTCTGATCACTCAGGACAGAGCATTATCTCGAGATGTTGTCAAAATAAAACAGTTTGAATCAATCAAAACTTATAAGAAAATTGATGCTTACCTGATAGGATTCAAGAATAACGAATTTACATTAAATAAAAAAAATGTATCAAGAGACTATAACACTAAAAAAATGAATGATTAAGATGATGGATTTTGGAAATAATAATATAATAAATACTTCCGATAAACCATTTTTTTCCATGGATGAATATGATCGAATGGAAAATAGCAATGTATTCTATTTTAATACAGATAATTTAGAATTTGATGAAATTAAAAATAAAATAAAATCTTTAACTCAAAAACATGCCCATTTTATAAAAATTGGAGAAGGAGGAGAGGGGGTCGTTTTTGAAAATATTGACAATCGTGCAATAATTAAAATATATAAAAAACATAAAGATAATCCGGAGAGATTCAAAAAATTAGAGCTTATGAAAAGTGTTAATGTAGAGTATGATGGAATCTGCTGGCCTCAGGAAGTGTTTAAAATTGGAAGAAGAAATGCATTCCAAACAGTAAAAGCTTTAGGTGGGGATCTTTTTTTACTGCTAAGAAAACCAAAAATGGAAACCTATGAATATATAGATAGACGATATCTGATCAGACTTTCAATAGATCTTCTAAAAAAAATTAAATACCTTCATAATCTAGATATTTTGATTGGCGATATTAATCTAATGAACATCATAGTTGATACGCCGAATTGCAAAACCCATTTAATAGATTCAGATAGTTTTCAAATCGGAAATTTCAATTGTCCTGTAGGAAGTGTTACTTTTACCCCTCCTGAGCTTCAGGGTAAAAATTTTAATACTACACGAAGAAGCAAGGAAAATGAATATTTTGCAATAGCTTCACTTATATTCATTATATTCCATGCAGGGCAAGCACCGTATAATTACATTGGAGGCGAGGGGCCTGAAAAAAATATTCGCAATAAACATTTCCCATACCCATATGGTCTTAATACTACGGATAGAGCTCCTAAGGGTTTTTTTGTAAATATGTGGACAATGCTTAGCGAAGATATGAAAAAAGCATTCTATGACGCTTTTAAGTTAGAAAAAAGACCAACCCCTAGTGATTGGATTAGAATATTATCTAAATACAATGAGGAAATAATAGATGGAACCTGTCAAAAAGAAGTGTTTCCTGATAGAATGAGGACTATCCAAGAATTTGTAAATACAGAGCAAGATAGTAATATCGAGGAGAGAATAGGTTCTTCCAATAATGTTGTCAATAAAAATGGTACTAGGTTTGGTATTGTTGAAATGAGTTCAAAAGCTGTAAAGTTTATAACAGTAGATACCACTAATGCAGACTGTAATACTTTTGATTTTAACAATTTCTCTAAAGAGACTCTTTTTACTAACACAAGAAGAATGATTTCTAATAATAATATTATGTCTATGCAAGATTTTGAAAATCAATTTATACCTAAAGTAAAAGGATTTATTGATAAACAGATAGAGGACTTTAATATTAAACATCTATATATATATGGAGGGGCTCCATTTAGAGCCGCAAAAAATAAAGAGAATGTTTTTGGTGCTTTTCAAAAACATATCGGATTACAGTATCAAATTATGACTCAAGCTGATGAATCTTTATATAATCTAAAGGCCTATTTATTAAGTCAGAATTTAGACTATATAAATTGCAGAGTTGCTCTTTTTGAATGGGGACAGTCGTCATTTAGAATAAGTATTTATGAAGGGAAAAATAAATTGATTCAAGCTGAAACATTTAATGACCTAGGTGCAGCAGTATTGCGAAGAATTTTCTTTCAGAATAATGAGCCAGGGAAAAAACTGGAGAATGCATTGATACCTTACGATCATTTTATAGTTAAGCAGTGTATTGAAGAAATTTACAGTAAAATTAGCTTGAATAATATCGATAAATATATATGTTTGGGAGATCCATTTAAAAATATAGTAGGAGGAGGAAATCTAAAAAGCTGCCATTTGAAAGTAATTGATAAATATAAAATTGATCAAGCTATGAAATTATATATTGATAAGATCAAAATACCACAAAATTATGGTATATCTGATAGTGGAATAACTATACTAGATTTAAAGTTAAACACAACCGCCAACGCACCAACAGCTAGCAATCAAGGATTGCATAAAAAATTATTAAAGGTTCGAAAATTTAATAGAGAAAATCTTGAATCAAGATTGATACAGCCTATAATTTTAGATTTATTTGATAAATATAAAATTGGTTCTTTTGTTTTTTCAGGCACAGGCGTATGGTTTGGCTTGTATAGACATATTAATGAACAAATATCATAAACATTATAAGGAGAAATAAATCATGCAAAATAAATTAACTATAAGAGAAGAAGATCTATTTAATAACCCTGTCCCCAGGGTTCCAATAGCTTTAGTGTTAGATACAAGCAGTTCAATGACAGGAGCACCTATCGATGAGTTGAATTCAGGTGTCAAAATGTTCTATGAAGAAATATTGAACAACGAATATACAAAGCCATCTGCTGAAGTATGTATAGTAAAATTTGATAGTTCTGCTCAATGTCTGTGTAATTTTGAGAATATCGAAAGACAGCAGGTACCTACATTAACTGCTTATGGCTCTACATCTATGGATCAAGGTGTAAATTTAGCTCTTGAGAAATTACAAGCAGCTAAGGATTTATATAAATCTTCTGGTGTAGCATATTATCAGCCATGGATGGTACTTATGACTGATGGTCAGCCTACTGAGGATATAACAAAATCTGTAAATCAGACTCAACAATTAATTAAAGATAAAAAGTTAGTTGTATTTCCTATTGGTATTGGTGACCAGGCATCAATGAGCACACTTTCTAGATACTCACCAGACAGACAACCTTTAAAACTCCAGGGATTGAAATTTTCAGATTTTTTCATCTGGCTCAGCGAAAGTGTAACAAGAGTATCTCAATCTATGCCCGGTGATAAGATTACTCTTGATACTGACGCAATTAAAGATTGGGCTCAGCTGTAAACAGAGATAATGTATTTTAAAATATTAAATATGTTTGCTGCAGCCTGTATTGGGAAAAAGCATGAAGATGATTCAAAAAAATGCCAAGACAAAGTTTATCATATTTATAAAAATTCTATAAATGCAATAGCTTTAGCAGATGGTGCCGGTTCTAAAAAACAATCTGATCTGGGCGCATTTGAATCATGCAGGCATATATGTATTATAAATACAGATTCATTTGATGAGCTTTGTCTGTTAAGTGAGACGGAGCTCATCAGTCATTATTCCAATATCATTGCTAATCATATAAACTCAATTGCTTTAAAAAATAGCGTTGAAGTAAAGGAATTATCATCGACATTGCTTTTTGTTGCTACTAATGGGAAAAAATACATAGCGGGGCATATTGGTGATGGATTGATTGCATGTATTAAAAATAATAAAATTGAGATGTTTTCTGATGCAGATAATGATATGTATTCTAATTTCACTTTTTTTACAACTTCAGATGATCTAAAAAATCATTTTAGAATATATAAAGGAGATTTAGGAAATATATCATCTTTTATACTGATGTCAGATGGCACTTCAGATGTAATGTTCAATAATCAGGATAAAATATTCTCAAAAGCTCTATTGGATATCAATGAATGGCCGAAGTTTGAGACTCCGGAGAAAATAGAAAAACAGTTAAAAAATATTCTTTATGGAACTATCAGAGAAAAAACAACAGATGATTGCAGCCTTGGATTTTTGAACCTGGTGGAATATTCTATATTCAGTCCGGCTCTATACAGAAGACTGCCAGGAGCAGTTTATAACTATATTAATGAAATTCAAAGGAAATGGAAATAATGGACATAGGTATATTTGATATTGGAACAAAAGCTGTTCGATTGCTGATAGGTAGTGATAAGCAAAAAAAAATAGATTTCTCATTTGATAATTTTAGAAATTATGGAAACATAACTCTTCTCGGTGAATCTTTGAAAAATGATAAATTTCATTTCAAATCTCCTGTTATCCGAACAATTAATCAGATAAATAAATTTAAATCTATGGCTAAAAAAGAAGGTTACAATATTAACAAGTGGTATGGAGTAGGAACTTCGGTTTTTAGAGATGCTCAAAATTCAAAGTTAGTAATAGATATGATTAAGAAGGAAACAGATATTGATATTGAAATATTATCAAAAGAAGATGAAGCAAAATATTCATTATATGCAATTATATTTTCATTTGGAGAAAGTATAATCAAGACTGGTTCAGAAGTAATGCTAATAGATCAGGGAGGTGGGTCAACTGAAATTGCATCTTGCAATTATATAGAAGATAAAGGAATTGAAATAAATATGTTAGATAGCCTTGATCTTGGTACGGTGAGATTAAAAAAATCAATATTTAATAGCTCTAATTATAATAAAAACTTTGATGAGATATATAATGATTTAATTCAAGAATCAAAAAAGATTATAGATAGTCATAAAAAAATTAATACAACTAGTTCTCTAAAAGTTTTCGGATTAGGATCAGGGATAACTCAGATGACTAATAAACAAGGCAATAGAAAGCAACATGGAACGATTATACATTTAGATGATATTAATAGAATAGCAGAAGAAACATTGTATGATACGGATCAATCTAACTTTATATGGAAATTGAAACCTGGTGATAATTCAAACTATCCTGATGGAATTAAATTATCAATATCAGATATGATTGATTTTACTAAGTTAGATAAAAAATATAAACATCATTTTGAAGATTCATTAAATATACTGCTTGGTAGCGTAGCATATGGAGGATTGATAGATTATTATAATGCTGATTATATTACCGTTGCGGGAACAGGGCTTAGATATGGAGTCTATTATTCAAGGGCTATTTTAGAGACATAATGATGATTGCAATGATGGATATTATTAATTTTTATTAAACATAATGAAAACAGACAGCATCATAGTATTACCAGAACAAGTTAATCCTAATAAGGCATACAGTTCAAGTGAACCCATAAAAGTTGAATACATTAATGGAATTAAAGTAGGTAGTCGAAAGTTTGGTTTTGGAGGAAAGGTTGACGAATATACAGATAAGGATTATAGTGAGTTTCTTGCAAAAAGATTTAATAGGATTATTTCAATTGACATCTATGAAAAAGAAGAATCATCTTAAATGAAGAAACTCCTACTTATACTCGCAGTAATATCATTCGCATTACCACTAT
>CAZEYC010000032.1:0-7554 GCA_964516965.1 uncultured Alphaproteobacteria bacterium
AATTCTTTTAAATATCTTCCTGCTTGTCTCATTATCCATATAGGAGGACTGTTTGTTTTTTTTTTATTTAAAGTTTGAAGGGTTTTCATTTACTACTACTACTATTAAGTATACTTAAGGTTGTTGTTGTTGTTGTAAAGTTAATAAAGATGATAAAAAGAAATTAACAACTTACCAACAAAAAAAATTAATGTTAGTTTTTTGGTTTATAACTTATATATAAATAATAATTTGATCTTAATAACAATAAATTTAATAACGTGGATAAAAACAAAAAAAATCAGTAATCACCGTTTTTAAATAAGTAAAAATATATTTAATCACAGGTTAATATCTTATGAATAATTCTTTTTTAAAAACATAAATTTGTTATAGGGTCTCACAAATGGGGATAAAACAAGTAAAAACAAAACTTATAAACAGAAAAATCAAGAATAAAAAAAAATGAAAATATTACTGAATTCAATGAGCCCAACAAGAAAAAAAATATTATTAAGCGCGTCTATAAAATTTACTCAAAGGACCCCCCTGATAAACGAAGAAGTTATAAAAAGTAAATTAATTAATAAAAATAAAAAGCCTGAACAAATATGTCAAGAATTGGCAAAAATAAAATCTTTAAGTGTTACAGACTCTTTTTTTAATTATTATTCAATTGGAGCTGATTCTTGTTTAATATTTAAAAATACTTTTTTTTCTAAACCAAAAACAAAAAAAGAAGCAGAAAAAATGTTTAAAATATTGAATGGTAAAACACATAAATTATATTCAAGCATAGCTGTTTCTAAAGCAGGAAAAATTATTTGGAAATATAGCGATTTTGCTTTGTTAAAACTTCATAATTTAAATAACAAAGAAATAAAAAAATATTTAAATAAATTAAAAACAAAAGATATGCAAACCTCAGGGCTCTATCAAATTGAAAGTTTGGGTATAATTTTATTTGAAAAGATAAAGGGTGATATTTTTACTATTTTGGGGCTTCCTATATTGCCATTATTAAATTTTTTAAAAAAGGAAAAAACAAATGCTTGGAAATAAAAAAAAAATTGTTATTTTAGGTTCGCCAATAGCCCACAGCATGTCACCAGCAATACATAATTATTGGTTAAAAAAATATAAAATATTAGGAACTTATAAAACATTAAAAACAGACAATAAAGATTTAGAAAAAACTTTAAACTATTTAAAAAATAAAGAATATATAGGGGCAAACATAACCATACCCTTAAAAGAAAAGGTTGTTAATTTTGTAGATAAAATAGACAAAGCAGCTTTATTAACAAAAGCCATAAACACGCTCATTTTCCATAAAAAAAAAATTATTGAAGGAAAAAATACAGATATTTATGGTTTTAAAAAAAGTATATCTAATTTAAAAGAAAAAAAAACGGCCGTAGTTATTGGTAGTGGAGGAGCAGCACGAGCGGTTATTTATGGACTTTTAGATTTGAATTTTAGACAAATAATAATATTTAATAAAACTTTATCTAAAGCAAAAAAATTAAAAAAAGATATGGAAAAAATATCTTATTTTAAAAAAACAAAAATTATTATAAAAAATTTTAATAAATTAAAAAATTCATTACACAACACAAGTCTTTTAGTTAATACAACGCCACTTGGTATGAAAGGTTTTAAAACTCTAAAACTTCCAATTGAAAGATTAAATAAAAACACGGTAGTTTTTGATTTAATTTATAACCCATTGGAAACTTTTTTATTAAAACAAGCAAAACAAAATGGAAATAAAACAATAAATGGATTAAAAATGTTGTTGTATCAAGCACAAAATTCTTTTTATCTATGGTTTAAAAAAAAACCAAAAATAACAAAAGAATTAGAAAATAAAATTAAGGAAAAAATTAAATGATAATTTTAGGTTTAACAGGATCAATTGGATCAGGAAAAAGCCTAGCGGCAAAATTTTTTAGATCTAAACAAATACCTGTTTATGATGCAGATAAAGAAGTTCATAAAATTTTAAAAAATTATAAAATAATTAAAAAAATTAAAATATTTTTTCCAGATTGTTTTGAGAAAAATAAATTAAATAAAAACAAGTTAGCAGATATAGTTTTTAAAAATAAAAAAAAATTAAAAAAACTTGAAAGCATTATCCATCCAAAAGTAGGAAAGGTAAAAAAAAATTTCTTAGCTATTCACAAAAAAAAAAAAACATCAATAGTTATATTAGAAATACCAATATTATTCGAAATAAAAGGTGAGAAAAGCTGCAATTTTATTATATTAATGACCATTAACAAAAAAGAACAACTTAAAAGACTGTTAAAAAGAAAAAGCATATCTAAAGAAAGATATAAACAAATTATTACAAACCAAATGAATGATAAATATAAAAAAACAAAAGCAGATTTTATAGTTTCAAATAATTCCAGCAAAAAGAAAACAATAAAAAAATTAGAATTAATACTAAAAAAAATCTTAACAACAGATTTATAAACAACTTTTTAGACTTATCCCCATAAATCACAGGCATATATTTATTTGCCCGTGCTTGTTAATAAATAATATTAATTAATTTTTATTTATTTTTTTTTTGATATATAATGTTAATTAATTCTTATTTAATTGAAAAATTTATAATAAAGTCATTGAAAACTAAATTTAAGAGAATTATTGTTATTAGCCTCTTCTTTTTACTTTATGGTTGCACAGGATATACTATTGCTTCATTAACATCGAACATTGTAACCTATAGCGTAACAGGGAAAACAAATAGTGATCATGTAATTTCTTATGTTACAGAGAAGGATTGTAAACTTTTTAGAATTGTTGATAAAAATAAAAATATTTGTGAAACAAATCAAAGGAATATAATAATTGCAACAAATGAAAAAGAAACAAATATAAATAAAAATTATTTTGGAGACGAAAAGGAAATTATTATAGCTAAATTAAATGATGAAGAAATATTAAACAACCAACAAAAAAAAATAAGTTATGAAATAACAAATAAAGAAAATAAGCCTATGTATAAAAAAATAGCAAATAATATTTATTATGGATCAATAACATGGGCTGAATATCAAATTACAAGAGGAACAAAAATAACAGACAGCATGGGCCTAACAGAAAATTTGACTTTAGAAGTTGAAAATACTTTTAAAAATTATTTTTATTAATTTAAAAAAAAAATTGAAAGAAATTGTTGTAGATATAGAAACAACAGGTTTAGATTTTAAACACGGAGACAAAATAATAGAAATAGCTTGTGTAGAACTTTCAAATTTTCTTCCTACTGGAAAAGTATTTCAAAAATATTGCAATCCAGAAAAAAAAGTTGGAGAAAGTGTAAAAATCCACAATATTAAAGATGAGTTTTTAAAAAATAAGCCACTTTTTAAAGAAACAATCCCAGAATTTTTAGAATTTATAAAAGATAGCCCATTAATAATTCATAATTCTTTATTTGACGTGTCATTTATAAATAATGAATTAAAACTTAATAATTTTAATATTTTAAAGAATCCAATTATTGATACTTTAATTATTGCTAGACAAAAATTTCCAGGCTCACTAAATGGTTTAGATCATTTATGCAGAAGGTTTAATATTGACTTATCTGTTAGAAAAACACACGGAGCCTTGGTTGATGCAAATTTAACAGCGAAGATATATTTAGAATTAAAAGGGGGAGAACAACCAAATTTTAATTTAGACTTAAAAAAAGAAAAATTAGAAGAAAAAGAACAAAAGACAGAAAACTTTGAAAACAAAAAGTGGGAACCCCGTAATTATAAATTAACTGAAAATGAAATAAAAGAACATGAAAAAACAATAAAAAAAATAAAAGGGCCCTTGTGGAAATTATATAATTGATATACTTCTTTATAAAAAAAATAGAAAATTATAAAAAAAAAGATAATTAAAATGAATATAATTTATTTATTATGTTTTTCACTTTTATAAAAATTTTAATAACAGCGCTAATAATAGTTATTGCAGCAGAAGTTGCTAAAAGATCATCTTTATTAGCTGGTTTAATAGTTTCAATGCCACTAATTACTATTTTAACATTAATGTGGTTATATTTAGACACAAAAGACATAAAACAGGTTTCAGAATTAACAAACAACACGTTGTTAATGATTGTTCCATCTTTAACTTTTTTTGTTTTTTTACCAATATTATTAAAAATTGGTTTAAATTTTTTACCTTCAATGATAATTTCAATTACAGGGACAACTATTTGTTATTGGATATACACTTTAATTTTAAATAAATATTTTAATATTAGTTTATGAGTAAAAATTTTTTAAATAAATTATTTAAAAAAGCAAGAAGCCACTACAATTGGACTAATAAAAATATAAATGAAAAAATTTTAAAAGATTTATATGAGCTTATAAAAAATTGCCCAACGAGTGCTAATTCTGAACCGATGAGAATTGTTTTTCTTAAATCAAAAAAAGCTAAAGAAAGAATAAAACCATTTTTAAGCGAAGGAAATGTTGAAAAAACACTGACGGCTCCAATTTGTGCTATAATTGCATATGATACTAAATTTTATAATCATTTGCCTAAATTGTTTCCCCACAATCTTGGAATGAAAAAAGTTTTATCCAAGCCTCTGCGGAAGGCGGAAACAACTGCATTTAGAAATTCAACATTACAGGGAGGCTATTTTATATTGGCAGCCCGTGCGCTTGGATTAGATGTAGGACCTATGTCTGGATTTGATAATGCGGGGGTAGATAAAGAGTTTTTTTCAAATGGAAGATTTAAATCAAATTTTTTATGTAATTTAGGTTATGGTGATAAATCAAAATTACTTAAAAGAGCCCCTCGATTTGTATTTTCAGACGTTTGCCAAATAATTTAAAACTAAATGATTAAATTTATTAATGCACTAACAGTTTTATTTCCTGTTTGGGCAATAATATTTTCTATATGGGCATTTTTTGATCCAGAACCATGGTTAAGTTTAAAAGATTTTATAGTTCCTTTTTTAAGCATAGTTATGTTTTCTATGGGGCTAACCCTTAATGTAAAAGATTTTCAAATAATTTTTAAAAATGTAAAAACTATTTTTATAGGTTTGCTATTACAGTTTTTATTAATGCCATTTTTAGGATTTATTTTAATATTTACATTTGATTTAGATAAACTCATTGCTGCTGGGGTTTTACTTGTTGGTTGTGCGCCAGGAGGAACAGCATCAAATTTAATATGTTATTTAGCAAAAGGAAATGTTGCATTGTCAATTTCACTAACTGTTTGCTCTACTTTTTTAGCTATTATTTTTATGCCGCTTTTGTTTTGGTTTTATAGTGGGAACAATATTGATGTTCCAATAGTTCCTATGATGATAAGTATTTTAAAAATAATAATTTTTCCAGTAGCCTTGGGAATAATTATTAATAATTTAAATTTACAATTTATAAATAAAATAAAAATTGGCTTACCTTTATTAGCTTTGATTGCAATTTTATTAATAATTGCAACAATTATAGGGTCAAACGCTAGCCAGATTGGAATGTATATATCAACAATTTCACTAGTTATTATTTTACATAATTTAATAGGTTTGGTGTTAAGTTATTATTTTTGTCATTTGTTAAGTTTGGATAAAAAAACAAACCGAACTATAGCAATTGAAATTGCCATGCAAAATTCAGGATTAGCTGCTGCAATTGCTATAAAATATTTCGGGTCTTTAGCCGCGATACCAGCCGCTATTTATAGTATATGGCACAATGTTTCAGGTTCTATTATTGCTAGTTATTGGAAAAAAAATTACATATAAGAAAGAAAAAAATTGTTAGTTGGAATCAAGAGCTATATTAAAACTTAAAAAAAGAATTTTAATAAAAAACACTAAATAGGATTTAATCTAAAATTTTAGAATAATTTTCTTTCGCTTTTATTTCACATTACTATAATCTCATACTAATTATAAATTATGGGATATCCAAAAAAACACAGAGGAAGACGTAAAAGAGGAAGCACATGGAGAAGAAATAAAAGACGTAATAAAAAAAATTAATATTTTTTTAGGATTTTCTTTATAAATTATAATTTAATTTTTTCATTGTTTCGCCAATTTTTTTATTTACAAAACTTAAATCCTCATGATTTAAAAAAAATTTATATGTTCCTATTTTACCTCTCCCAGGGGCCAAGACATCTTGAGTAGGATTTGGCTTAATATTTGATAATATTTTAATTTCTAAATAATTAAAAATTTCTTTTAATGTTACATCGTAATTTTTATTTAAATCTTCGTATTTAATAAATTTAATATTTTCTTTTATTTCTTTATCTGTATTTAATACCCATGATTTTATATGATCTTCCCAGCGCATTAAAATATTTTCATAATGTTTAGTTTGAAATTGCAACATATTTCCTTGAGGTTTCTTTGTTAAAAATTCTGAAAAGGTATTTGTTAGAGGACCTGTATTAGGATAGATTTTTAAAAAATTCCAGAAACTATAGAAAACATCTCTTGGGTCTCTATAAATATATAAAAAGAAATAATCATTTTTTAATTCATTTAAATTCTTTTTAAAAAAATTAAAATGATGATGGCTTTTGTATATGTTTGAAATTTTAAGATTTTTAAATATTGAAAAAAATTCTTTAATACCACCTTTATTAAAAAAATTTATTCCTGTGCTTCCACCACATGGTATAAATGGATGGACGCTGTAATTAGAATTATATGCTATTGAATTCATTAAAAAATGTGTCCCTGATCTTTCATGAGAAATTACAATAATTTTTTTCTTTAAATTTTCATTAATTTGAATTTCTGAATCAAATAACTTATTTTTTAATTGATCAAAAATTATTTGAGCTTGCTTAGCAAATTTTTTTTCAGTTATTTTTGAATTTCTGTTAGAATTAATATTTTCAATTTTATTTCTTTGAGATTCTAATAATTTTGAAAATTTGACTTTAGATATTATCATAATAAATAAAAAAAAAATAAAATTTGATTATGTCACAAGAATTAATAGAAAAAATAAAAAACTTTTTGAGTATAAATGATTTTTCCGGCGCAAAGAAATTATTGGATAGCATAAAAAACGAAGATAACCAGTTAATATTATATTATAAAGGGTTTGCTAATCATAAACTAGGAAAAAATAAAGAGGCAATTGAAAATTTAAAAAAAATTAAAACAGAAATACCAGAAGTTTTTTTTTTAATGTCTAATATATTAGAAGACTTATCAAAAGAATTAGATGCAATTAAATTTTTAGAAAAAGCCATATCCCTAAAATCCAAATATTGGCAAGCTTTTTTTAATTTAGGTAGAATTTATTTAAAAATAAATGAATTAAAAAAATCAAAAGAATTTTTTAAAGAAGTTTTAAAAATAGACCCTAACAACACTAATGCAATTTATTATCTTGGTGTTTTATATGTAAAAAAAAAGGATTTAGTTAAAGCACAAAAACAATTTAAAAAAACATTATCTATTGATCCAAACCATGAGAAAAGCCATACGGAACTTAGTTTAATTTTGTTATGTACTGGTAATTTAAAATCAGGCTGGGAAGAATATATGTGGAGATTTAATTA
>CAZEYC010000033.1:0-4624 GCA_964516965.1 uncultured Alphaproteobacteria bacterium
TCTCATTCGAAATACATCCTATTTCTAAACCTTTGGATGTTAATCTTAAATCTGCATTTTCAGATCTTAATATAAGCCTATATTCTGCTCTACTGGTAAACATTCTATACGGCTCAGTAACCCCTCTATTAACTAAATCATTAATCAAAACTCCTATATAGGCTTCTGATCTAGATAAAATAAATTTATTTTTCTTTTTTATTTTACATGCTGCATTTATTCCAGCAATAATTCCCTGGGCAGCAGCTTCTTCATAACCTGTGGTGCCGTTTATCTGTCCTGCTAAGAATAAGTTGTGGATTTTATTGGTTTCTAGCGAATTTGATAATTGCAAAGGATCTATATAATCATATTCAATAGCATACCCATATTGCAATATTCTTGCATTTTCTAATCCTTTTATTGATTTAACCATTTTTTCTTGAATATTTTCAGGAAGAGATGTAGAAATTCCATTTGGATAAATTACATTTGTATCAAGTCCCTCTGGTTCTAAAAAAATATGATGTTTGTCTTTATCCTTAAATTTAACTACTTTATCTTCTATTGAAGGACAATACCTGGGTCCAGTGCTTTTTATTTGCCCAGAATATATAGCTGATTTCTTGATGTTTTTTTTAATTATTTTATGTGTTTTTTTATTTGTAGTAGTAATAAAACAGCAAATTTGATTAATTTCTACTTTTTTTGTCAAAAATGAGAAAGGTATGATTGTTTTATCGCTGAATTGTTTTTTTAAATTCTTTAAATTTATTGTTTTTTTATCAATTCTAGGCGGTGTTCCTGTTTTCATCCTGCCTAATTTAAATCCAAGCTTTTTGAATGTTTTAGATAAGCCGTAAGTAGCTTTTTCACCAATTCTGCCTGCATTTGTTTTTTTTTCTCCTACATGAATTATCCCATTTAAAAATGTTCCTGTAGTAAGTATTATTGTGCCACATGGCACAATTTTTTTTCCTTTTGATAATACAACGCCTTTAACCTTATGGTCTTTTTTGCTTAAATGTATATCAATTACTTCATCTTCTATAATGTGCAAATTTTTTTCACTTTTTAAAAGTTGATTTATTGCTTTTTTATATAATTTTCTATCAGCTTGTACTCTTAATCCTCTTACTGCCGGGCCTTTTGAAGCATTAAGCATTCTAAATTGAATACCAGATTTATCTATAGCTTTAGCCATAATTCCATCTAAAGCGTCTATTTCTCTTACTAAATGACCTTTTCCAAGCCCTCCAATAGAAGGATTACATGACATTTCGCCAATTTTACTAAGATTGTTTGTGATTAATAAAGTAGAACAGCCCATTCTAGAAGATGCTGCTGCTGCTTCACATCCAGCATGACCACCCCCAATTACTATGACTTCATGAGTTTTGATCATAATTTTAAACTTATTTAATTTCCTTTATTTTTTTTAGTATTGCGCATCCAACTGCAGCTCCCTTATGTGCTTCAGTATAACAAACTTCGATAGTATTATTATTAATTATTTCCCCATGTATATAACCCTTGCTCTCTGAAGAAACCCAATAAAAATTCTTATTATTCAATCTTAAAACTCCTAAAAAATTTTTTACACCATCTGTATATTTAAAATGTCCTTTAAAAATTCTATCTTTTTGTTCAAAAATAGTTATTTCTTTTTTCCATGTTCTATGACCTTTTTCAATAGAAAAACTTTTATTTATTCCTTGCCATACCCCAGTTAAATTATAAATATCTTCAGTAAATAAAGTTTTGTTGGTAATTGAAAAAACTAAAAAAAAAATTAAAATTAAAAATTTTTTTTTCATGATAGTTATTTAGTTTTAAATATTATTTTCCAATACAAAATTCTTTAAAAATTATATCAAGCATTTCTTCAATATTATATTTTCCTGTAATATTTCCTAACTCATATAATGCTAATCTTAAATCTTCAGCATTAAGCTCGGGATTTTTATTAATATTAATTTTTTTCAAATAAGCAAAACATTTTTCTAAAGCCTCTCTATGCCTTGTTCTTGTCAAAACTGGTTCGCCAAAAAAAACATCCTTATATTTTCTTTTTATATAATTATCAATATTTTTTAATAAATTATTGATACCAGTTCCTTCTTTAGCTGAGACTACACAAATATTTCTATAATTAATTTTATTTAAGTATTTGATTTTACTTAAAATATTTTTATTATTCACTTTGTCTTCTTTATTTAATATCAACAATGTATTTTCATCTATTAAATCTAAAAGATTTTTTGTGATTTTTTTTGTTAAATCTAAAATAAATAATTTAAGATCACTATTATTAATTTTAGCTAATGCTTTTTGGATACCCTTTTTTTCTATAATATTTTTTGGTTTATTTTTTAATCCTGCTGTATCTGATATTATTACTGGAATATTGGCAAGATTTATTTTAGTTTCAATGATGTCTCTTGTTGTTCCTGAAATTTTTGACACAATTGCAATATCTTTTTTTGCAATTTGATTAATAAGAGATGATTTTCCAACATTTGTTTGCCCGATAATAACAATTTCTACACCTTTTCTTATTGCTTCACCACTCCTCTTGTCGCTTAATAGCAATTCCATATCTTTAATTAATTTATTTACTTCTTTAATTACTTTATTAGCCACGTTTTTTGGCACTTCTTCCTCAGAAAAATCTATTTGACTTTCATAATGTGCTAATAATTTTTTTAATTTCTCTGACCATAAATTAAAAATTTTACTTAAATTCCCATCCATTTGATCTATAGCTAACGATTTTTGTGATTTTGTCTCAGCATTTATTAAATCTATTACAGCTTCGGCCTCTAAAAAGTCCATTTTATTATTGGAAAATGCTCTTTTAGTAAATTCTCCTTTTTTTGCTTCTCTTACATTTTCAATTAATAATAAATTTTCAATTAAATGCTCTAAAACAGCATTACTCCCATGAATATTTATTTCTAGCATATCTTCTCCTGTATATGTTTTAGGACCAGGGAACCAGACAACTACTGCTTTATCGATTACAGTTGAATTTCTTAAGTCATACAATTTTAATAAAGTATAATATTTTGGGCTTGATAATTTCTTTTTTGTTAATAATTTAATTATTTTTTTAGTCTTACTTCCTGAAATTCTCACAGTTTTAATTGCCGATATTCCTAAGCTACTTGCAGAAGCAAAAATCGTTTTTTCATTAATTTTATAATTTATTCTTTTATCCATTTCCTTTTGTTTTACTATCATATAAGGATTAATCAAGTTGAACAAATTGGAAAAAGAAACTAGCCCGTGCCTTTTGGAACTAAAGGATACTCCTATTAAATGGCATAGTTGGAATTATGAAACTTTAGATAAAATAAAAAAATAAAAAATCAACTATCTATATTTGTAAAAATTAAAAATATTCATTACCTATGACAAGTTTTTATGAATTTAAAAAAAAAATAAATATAAATAATGAAACAATCTAACTATACATTCAGTGTTACTACAAACGGACAAGGTTTTTATGAAATTACATCTATGATTTATAGTTGGCTAAAAAAATTAGATATAAAAGATGGACTTCTTACAATTTTTATTCAACACACAAGTTGTTCTTTAATAATTCAAGAAAACGCAGATAACGATGTACAAAAAGACTTACTAAATTTTTTTTCTAAAATAGCTCCAGAAAAGAATAATTATATACATAATTCTGAAGGATTAGATGATATGCCAGCACATATTAAATCTGCAATAACTCAAACAAATTTATCAATACCTATAGAAAATAATCAAATGGTTTTAGGAACGTGGCAGGGGATATATATGTTTGAACACAGGAAATCATCTAAAAAACGTATAATTAAATTACATTTAATAGGTTAAATATGGATAAATTTTCTAGAAAAATCATACAAGAAACCTTACGTTTCTTATCCAATAAAGGATATAAAACAATAACAGAATTTGCATTACCTAATAAAAAAAGAGTAGATATTATTGCTTTAAATTCTAAAAAAGAAATTTTAATAATTGAAGTAAAATCTAAAAATAACGATTTTAAAAATGACAAAAAATGGAAAAAATATCTTAATTATTGCAATTATTTTTATTTTGCATTCAACAAATACCCAAAAAATTTAAAAATATTTGAAAATGTTGGAATTATAAAAATTAATAATAAAAAAAATGAAATAAAAAAAAAGGCACTTTATATAAAAATGCCTGAAAATAAAAGAAATAATATTATATTTAATTTTGCATTATCTGCAGCTTCAAAATTTCACAGATTAATTGATCCTAATTTCAATAATAAAAAGAATAATTCAATATATATTTATAAAAAAAAATATAGATAAAAAACCTATTTATCATATAATTACATTTAACTCGCGGTTTTTTAGGGGGATCTATGAAAGGCATAGTTAAATGGTATAATGCCCGTAAAGGATACGGATTTATCACACCAGAAGACAAAACTGAAGATGTATTTGTACATGCTGTAATTTTAAAAAGTTGCGGATTAAATAAACTTTATACAGGATCTGAAGTTTCTTTTGAAATCGAAAAGGATGAAAAAGGAAAAAGAGCAAAAGATCTAAAAGTCTTAAAAGAAGTTAAACCAGATTTTACTGAAAAAAATAATAAAGATAAAAAAGAA
>CAZEYC010000033.1:4724-7428 GCA_964516965.1 uncultured Alphaproteobacteria bacterium
ACAAAAGCTAGTCCTGAAAAAAAAGAAACAAAAGCTAGTCCTGAAAAAAAAGAAACAAAAGCTAGTCCTGAAAAAAAAGAAAATGTTAAATCTGGTAGCAAGAAACCTAAAACAAAGAAAAAATCAGGAAAAACAAAATAAATTATTTTTTAAATATTATTTCTTAATTTTCTTCTCTTTATTTGTTTGTTTTAAATTTATTAATGGAGAAGAAAAAAATGTTCAATTTGTTTGTAAAACAGATGCAATTTCAAAAGAATTCACATTTCTCTATATACCAAGTAGAAATCGTGTTATATGGCTTCAAGAAGCTAGGGAAATGAAAATAAACAAAAAAGATAAAGATTTAATTTTTTTTACTGGTTATGGAGTATATGGATTAGGTTATGATTCATGGTTTAAATCAAATCTTTCTTTTAATATAAATTTAAAATCTGGTGATTTTAAATTAACTCCAGAAAATATAGAACACCGCAATAATCCTCAAATTGGAAAATGTTTCAATAAAACAAATTAAATTACTTTTGTTTAGATTTGTTTTTTAACAAGAAATCGTTAAATTTTTTTAAAATAAAAAGATCTGTTTTTTTTACAGATTCTTCTGTGAAACCGCCAATATGTGGAGTAATTAATATATTTGAATTTTTTTTAGCATAACTTAATAATGGCTCTCTTTTTTTCTTATATACAAAAAACTCGTCTTCTATTAAATCTATTGCAGCTCCTTTAATTTTTTTCTTTTTTAAAGAATCAATTAATGCATTTGAATCTATTATTGAACCTCTTGCAGTATTAATTAGAATAGAATTTTTTTTAAATCTAGATAAAACTTTTTTATTAATTAAATGAAATGTTTCATTGTTTAATGAAGCATGTATTGTAATAATATCGGACATAGAAACTAATTTATATATAGAACTAACTTTTTGAAATTTATTATTTTTTTGTATTTTTTTGTCATAAAAAATTACATTCATTTCAAATGTCTTAGCAAAACTTGCAACTTTTTTACCTAGTCTACCTAAACCAATAATTCCAAGTGTTTTTCCCTTTAATTCTTGCCCTTTAAAATCTCCTGGGTTCCATTTTTTTAAAGAAGTACTTTCAGTTGCTTCAATTAAATTTCTCGATAAAGCTAGTATTAAGAGAAAAGTATGTTCAGCTGTTGCTGGGATTGATTTTAAAAACCCTCCGTCATTTTTTAATGAAAAAACTTTAATTTTTCTTTTTCTCGCCAAGTTTAAGTCTATATAGTCTTCAGGATTCGTCGTAGGCGTTAAAATATATTTAACTTTAGTGTTTTTAGACATGATTTCACTTCCAATATATTTTGTAAATCTTGTAAAGATAATATTATAATTTTTCCCTATTTTATTAAAATTACTTTGAGTAAGATCTTTTATATTTGATAAAAAATTTTTTTTTATTAATTCTAGAGCTTCTGAACTAAAAATTTTTGGATCTGGACATAATAATTTCATGTATATAATAAATCTTACAAAAAATTTATAAAATAATTCATTTTAATATTAAATATGAAAAAAATAAATGATATAGCAATAATAGTTCAAGCAAGAGTATCTTCTAAAAGATGTAAAAAGAAAATGATTAAAAATTTTGCTGGAACAAATTTATTACAAATTTTACTAGACAAAATAAAAAAATCTAAAATTATAAAAAAAGAAAATTTTTATGTATCTTCATACGATAAAGAAATAAACAAAATAGTAAAAAAAAATAAATTTCAAATTTTTAAAAGAAGTAAAAAATCTGCAATTTCAGAGGGTGGGGACTTGAAGGAATTATATGAATGGTGGAATAAATTAAATTATACTCATTGTATTTTAATTAATGCATCCCTTCCTTTTTTATCTATTAAAACAATAGATAATTTTATAAAAAAATATCAAAACAGCAGTGTCCAAGGACAATTCGCTGTTGTAGAAAAAAAAAATTATTTTTGGTATAAAAAAAAACTTATAAATACTTGGCCTAAAACATTGCAATGTATGAACACTAAAAAAGTAGATTCTGTTTTAGAAGCAGCACATTGTTTATACGCAAGTCCGATGAAAATTATTGGAAAAGGGTATTTCATGGGAGATCTAAAAAAAACTAAAAATGTTCATTTATATAAAATTAATAGTTCTTTAGAAACTCTTGATATTGATGAAGAATGGGAATTTAGAAATTATGAAAAAATTTTTAAAGAAATAAAAAGATTAATTATTTAAATGCTCCTTTTATTCTTTTAAGCTCTTTCATTTCACTTTTATAAATTCTTTTTTTTCCATCTCCAAAAGCTGTCTCAATATTTTTTATATTAGCTATTAATTTCCATAAACCATCAGGACCTAATGATGCTGCATGATCGCTTCCCGTCATTGCTCTATCAATAGTTATGTGTCTTTCAATCATCGACGCACCTACTGAAACTGCTGCTAATGAAGGGGCCAAAAGTGTTTCATGACCTGAATAACCTATAGGAACTTTATATTTTTTCATTAAATAATATATAACTTTAAGATTAAGTTCTTCTTTTTTTGCAGGATAAGAACTTGTGCAATGTAAAATTATTAATTTTTTCTTATCAAGAAGTTTTACTGCTTGATCAATTTCTTTTATCGTGCTCATTCCTGTTGACATTATGACAGGTTTTTTTTTTGTTTTAACATATTTTAATAATGCATGATTAGTTAAAGAG
>CAZEYC010000034.1:0-7402 GCA_964516965.1 uncultured Alphaproteobacteria bacterium
TATATCGCTTATTTCTTCTAAAATTTCAAGATCATTCTCTTTTAAAGTTTTACCTGATGAAACTAAATCTACAATCACTTGGGAAATTCCCAACTGTGGTGCTATTTCAATTGCACCATTCAACTTTATACATTCTATTTGAATTCCTTTATTCTGAAAAAATTTTTGTGTAGAAATAGGGTATTTAGTTGCAACTTTTATTCTGCTAGCTGAAGAATCTAAAACATTCTTTTGTTTTTTTTGTTTTGCTAATACTAATTTACACTTACCAATATTTAAATCCAAAGGAGTATAAATTTCTTCATAATCGATTTCAGCTAAAACATCACTACCAACAATACCAAAATCTGCTCCACCAAAGGCCACGATTGTAGGAACATCAAAATTTCTAACTTTTATTAAGAAAAAGTTATTTATATTTGTTTGAAACAAAAGTTTTCTAATATTTTCTTTAAAAAAATCTTCTTCAGGTTTTATGCCTAAAGAATCGATTAATGGAATGACTTCTTCCTTTATACGACCTTTTGGCATAGCTAATATTTTTTTTGTATTTAATTTCATATTTTTTCTCTTTCTATATTAGCACCGCATTTTCTAAGATTTTGCACTATATCTTGATAGCCTCTATCAATATGATAAACACGACTTATATTTGTTTCACCTTCTGCTGCCAAAGCAGCTAAAACTAAGGAAACAGAAGCTCTGAGATCAGTTGCCATGACTTCAGCTCCTTTAAGTTTTTTAACTCCTTTAATGATTGCCAAATTACTTTTCAAATTTATATTTGCTCCCATTCGTATAAGTTCTGAAACATGCATAAAACGATTTTCAAATATATTCTCTGTGATAACAGATACTCCATTTGCTATTGACATTGTGGCCATTAATTGTGCCTGTAAGTCTGTTGGAAAACCTGGATAAGGTTCAGTTGCTACATCTACTGGATTTAAAATATTGGAGTTTTTTTTAAAAACAATACTTCTGTTTGTTATATAATATTTAATTCCTATTTGTTCTAATAAATTTAAAAAAAGAATTAATGGTTCTTTTTTTACACCTATAAGTTCTATTTCTCCTCCAGTTATTGCTATTGCAAGTGCATAAGTCCCTGCCTCAATTCTATCAAACATAACTTGATATTGCGTTTCTTTTAAACTTGTTACGCCTTGAATTAATATTCTACTTGTTCCTAATCCTTTAATTTTTGCACCCATTGAAATTAAACAATTCCCAAGATCAACTATTTCTGGTTCTCTTGCTGCATTTAGTATTTCTGTAATTCCTTTAGCTAAAACAGAAGCCATCATAACATTTGAAGTTGCGCCAACTGATATTTTTGGAAAAATAATTTTATTTCCCTTTAAACCCTTAGGTGCATTCGCATTAATATAACCATCTTCAATTGAAATTTTTGCTCCTAACTTTTCAAATGCTTCTAAATGTATATCTACTGGTCTAGAACCAATTGCACAGCCACCTGGTAATGAAACAATAGCTTTTCCAGTTCTAGCTAATAAAGGTCCAAGAACTAAAATAGATGCTCTCATTTTTTTTACTAAATCATAAGGAGCTTTGTTGTTTGTTATATTTTTAGCTTGGAGATTTACTCTTTGAGATTTTGATAAATTATTAATATCTGAAATCTTTACACCGAGAGAAGACAACAATTCTAAAAAGAAAAAAGTATCCGTTAATTTTGGAACGCCTAAAATAGATAATTTTTTATCTGTTAATAAACAACAAGATAAAATAGGCAAAGAAGAATTCTTTGATCCACTAATTTGAATTTCACCAAAGAGTGGTTTGCCTCCTTTTATAGTTATAATTTCCATCTTATTTAGATAGTAACTAATTAGAGTTTTGGCAATGTAACACCTTTTTGTTTTTGATATTTTCCTTTTCTATCTGCATAAGATATTTCACAATCAGAATCGCCTTGTAAAAAAAGAAATTGGCATGCTCCTTCATTTGCATATATTTTTGCAGGCAACGGTGTTGTATTTGAAAATTCGAGAGTAACGTGACCTTCCCATTCCGGTTCTAATGGTGTTACATTAACTATTATGCCACAACGAGCGTATGTTGATTTCCCCAAACATATTACCATTATATTTCTTGGTATTTTAAAATATTCTACTGTACTAGCTAAAGCAAAACTATTTGGAGGAATAACACAAATATCAGTTTTTCTATCAACAAAACTTTCTTGAGAAAATTTTTTGGGATCAACAACAGCAGAATCTACATTGGTAAATATCTTAAAATGATTTGAAACTCTAGCATCATAGCCATATGAAGAAACACCATAAGAAATTCCACCCTTTCTAATTTGATTTTCTTGAAAAGGTTCTATCATTCCTTTTTCCTTAGCCATCTTTTTAATCCATTTATCTGACATTATTGACATAAAACAAAACTCACTTCTTTGAATTCTTTCTTCTTACTAAATTTTCTTTTAATTTTATAATTAATTTCTCTTGTTTTTTTAAAAAATTTTCTTTTTTTATTTTATTCTTAGTTTTCATAAACAAATTAACATCGATTATTTGAATACGAAATTATAATATATCTTTTTATTTTATATATTAATATTATTACTTGATAAATTTTATCTTGTATGACAATTTTATATAAATTTTGCCGCCATAGCTCAGTGGTAGAGCACACCATTGGTAATGGTGGGGTCGGTAGTTCAATTCTACTTGGCGGCACCAAAACTAGAAAATTGGACGTAGTTAACTTTAAAAAGTTAACTACATCGCAATTAATTAGTTCTTACTAAAATTATCCGCCATTTGCTGCAGCAAAATCTTTTGAAACTACTCTCCAACATTCGTGGGAGCCTTCTTGAGATTTGGTTACTGCAAATTTTCTGCCTTTTTTATCTTCTATCCTATAGTCCGATGTAGTAAATTTTTTTTTAGTCTTTACATCATAGAATGAAAGTTCTTCTGCCATTTGCGCCTCCAAATTAGGTTAAATATAAATAAATAATATTATTTTATCATAAATTATTATGTCAAAAACTACCTTGACTTACTGAATAAAACAATATAAAAAAGAACAAAACATGAACATTTTAAAATGAAAATAACATTATATTTAAACGCTGTATGCGCAGGATTTCCCTCCCCTGCAACTGATTATATAGAGGGAGAAATTGACCTAAACAGGTATCTAATTAAGAATATTCCCTCTACTTTTATAGTAAAATCCCAAGGAAACTGTATGTTACAAGCCGGTATTCATTCTGGTGACTTACTAATTGTAGATAGAAGTATAAAACCTAAAAATAATTCTATAGTCATAGCTTCAATTGATGGAGATTTGTCAGTAAAAAGAATTAAAGTTTCAGGAAAGATATTTTCATTAACTTCAGATAATAAAAAATATCATGATATTAAAATCAATAGCGAATCAAATATATCTATATGGGGAGTGGTTACCAAAGTTATTCATAATGTATATTAAAAACAAATATAAAGTATTTGCTTTGGCAGATTGTAATTCTTTCTATGCTTCATGTGAAAAAGTATTTAATCCCAAGCTAGAAAATAAGCCTGTAGTAGTTTTATCTAATAATGATGGTTGTATTGTTGCAAGAACAAACGAAGCAAAAGTGCTTGGTATTAAAATGGGTGAACCATTATTCAAAGTTAAAAATATTATAGAAAAACACAATGTAAAAGTTTTTTCTTCTAATTATGCTTTATACGGAAGTATGTCAAATAGAGTTATGAAAATACTAGAACAATTTTTTTCTGATATAGAAATTTACTCAATCGATGAAGCTTTTATGGAGATATCAAGTCTTAAAAATCTTTATGATTATTCTAAATATGCAATAAAAGTTCGAAAAATTATATTACAATGGACTGGTATTCCAGTAAGTATAGGTATTGGAGAAACTAAAACGCTTGCCAAGGTTGCCAATCTAATTGCAAAAAATAACCCTGAGACTAAAGGTGTTTTTGATATCAGTAAAATAAAAGATAAAAAAAATATTTTAAAAGAAATAGGGATAGAAAAAATTTGGGGAATTGGAAATAAATTATCTAAATTATTAATAAAAAATAATATTTATAATGCTTACGATTTTATAAAACAGGATAATGGATGGATAAAAAAGAATATAAATATTTTGGGATTAAAAACAAAAATGGAATTAGAGGGAATATCCTGTTATAACTTAGAAAATAATTTTAAATTAAGAAAAAGTTGTTGTGTATCAAGATCTTTTGGAAAAAGAATAACTTTATTAAAAGACATGCGTGAAGCGGTATCTACATATGTAACAAGAGCAGCAGAAAAAATAAGAAATGAAAAATTAGTTGCTAATAATATACATCTTTATATCAGAACTAGTCCATACAATAAAAATTCTAAAGAATTTTATGCAAATAGTATTTCTACAGCTGTAGGTATGCCAACGAATGATTCAATTGTTTTGAATAAAAAAGTTTTAAATAATTTAAATAAAATATTCAAAACAGGTTTTTTATATCAAAAGGCCGGTGTTGTTTTATCTGGGTTAGAATCTGAATATTCTAATTTAAATTTATTTAGAAATGTTAATAAAAAAAAAGAAATTCTAATGAATGCTCTAGATTCTATAAATAGAAAGCACGGAAAAAATTCTTTACAAATTGCGTCTGAAGGTATTAAAAAAAAATGGTTAATGAAAAGAAGCAAATGTTCGTCAAATTTTACTACAAATCTAAAAGAGTTATTAATAGTGCGCTGTTAATAAAATAAAAAAAAAAGAAGAAGAAAAAGAAATAAATAATTATTTCAAAATTTTACAAATTTTTTTATAAACCATAGAAACAGATAAAGAATTCATTAAATTTTTTTTTGTATTCCAATCGAAATTTTTATTTCCCGTTAAAGATTTATAACTTTTTTTAGTTCGTATAAAATAAGCTTTTTTTCCTTTAGGGGCATATCGAGACTCTAAACTAGGACCAAATAAACCTAATGTACATATGCCACTAGCTGCTGCTATATGCATTAATCCAGAGTCGTTGCCTATAAAGATTTTACATTGCTTAATATATGCATATACTTCTAAAAGATTTAATCCACCACATAAGTTTTTTATATTTTTATTTTTTAAAAAATTTATAATTTTTTTAGTATCTTTTGTATCTTTTGATGAACCAAAAAAAACTATAGTGGCATTCTTTCCAAAATTATTATTTTTTAGAAGTAATTTAATTAATTTTGCAAATTTCTTTGCTGGCCATACTTTAGCAGGCCAATTTGCTGAAGCACCAATTGCAATAATGTTTCTAAATCCCAAACTATTCTTTTTAGCTTTAAATAGAATCTTTTTATTAATTGAAATAGAGGGATAATTGATTCTTTTAATCCTTAACAAAGAAGAAAATTCATCAAGAATATGTAAATACTTATTATTTGATTTATAAATATATTTTTTCTTAGCATATAAAAAATGAGATATCATTGAACCTCTTAAATCGACAACTAAATCCCATTGAAAAAAAATAGCCTGATACCAAAGTTCAAACCAATGAAATTTAAATTTTTTTTTCTTTAGAATATAAATCTTCTTAACATTCTGAAAATCTCTAAAAAGTGATGATGGATCTTCACCAGTAGCTAAATATACAGAACTCCCAGGATAAATCTTAATTATATAATTTAAAACACTTGTAGATAAAACAGCGTCGCCTATTCTAGTAGAAGTGATAAAAAGTGCTTTCATAAAAAGATTTAATTTATTATTTTTATATATTCAATGTTTTATTACAAATTGAATAATAGGTCACTAATTTCTTTTGAAGGTAAAGATGTTGTTTCATTTTTACAAGCAATAATTACTAATAATGTTAATAAATTAAAGGCAAATCGCTCAATTTATTCAGCACTTTTAACTCCTCAAGGAAAAATATTAAATGATTTCTTTTTATTTAAGAATAATAATAAAATACATTTAGATACATCAAAAGATTTCTTAAAAGATTTAGAAAAAAAATTAGATTTATATAAACTAAATCGCGATATTAAAATTATTAAACTTAAATCTTTTTCTTATTTTATATTTTATGGAAATTCTTTTCACAAAATATTCAATCTTATACCAAAAGAAGGTTTCTATAAAATAATTGATAAAAGAATTATTTTTAATGATCCTAGAAAATTTAATCTAGGCTGTAGAATTATTTGTTTAGACAAAAAAAATGAGAATGAAATAAAAAAAATAATAAAAAGAAATAATATAAATAAAAATTTTTATGAATATGAAAAATTAAGAATCTTAAATTGTATTCCAGATATAAAAAAAGATAGTCTTTATAATAATGCTTACATGCTCCAATATAATTTTGACAATATCAATGCAATTTGCTGGAAAAAAGGTTGTTATATAGGTCAAGAAGTTACTAGTAGAATGAAATACAAAGGATCCATAAAAAAAAAACTTTATACAATAAAATCTTATTCAAACAACTTTAAAAACGAAGAGTATATTAAAAAAAATAATGAAATAATTGGTAAAGTAACTTCTTATTACAAGAATATAGCATTAGGTTTGATGGAAATAAAAAAAATCCAATCATTAAAGAAAGAAAATAATATTTTAATTATTTAAATAAATCTAAATATTGCAAAAAAGGTGAGTTATTATTAATTCCGTATTTTTTTAATTTTTTTATTCCACGAATACCAAACTGTTCTTTTACAGATTCTTCTAACCAAAATTTACTTTTTTTTAATTTTATTTTTTTTCTAGATTCATTCGAGCCATTTTGTTCTTTATGTTTATTAATTAAAGAAATTAAATCTTTAATATTTGTATTTTGTTCAGAAGAAACAGAAATAACAGGTATGTTATTGTTCTCATCTAAAACGCCTAGTTTGAGTGAATTCATAACGTCATGATGAGTATTAACAGCAATATCCCCTAGGTCAGACTTAGTGACAGCAATTATATGTGGTATTTCAATAATTCCAGCTTTCATAAATTGTAATGAATCTCCTGAGCCAGGCTGAACACAAAATAAAACTGTATCTGCAATATTTGCAATGTCTGTTTCAGATTGCCCAACTCCAACAGTTTCAATTATTGTAAAATCAAAAATAGCATTTAAAACAAAGGCTGATGATAATGTTATAGATGCAAGACCTCCTAATTTATCTCTAGCAGCCATTGATCTTATAAATACACCTTTATCATTAGGATCAGTTGAAAGTCTAATTCTATCTCCTAATAAAGCTCCTCCAGTTTTCTTAGATGATGGATCTACTGCTATTACTGCCACTGTTTTTTTTTTACCTCTATAAATCTTAATTAAATTATTGATTAAGCTAGATTTTCCAACACCCGGGGGACCTGTAACACCCAAAATATAACCAGTATTTGTTTTAAAAGTCTGTGATA
>CAZEYC010000035.1:0-7145 GCA_964516965.1 uncultured Alphaproteobacteria bacterium
TACAGAATTTATTAATAAAACTATTAAGTGCTAAAGGGGGCAGTTTAACTCAAGGGCCAAATGCTGCAGGAGCTTCTTTGGCAGGAGTCTTGCCTCATTTATCAGCTGCCGGGAAAAAACTTAAAAATACTGGAAGTTTAAACATTCAACTTAGAGTGGGACCAAAAGGAATTTTTCCGTTCGAATTTAATGCAAGGTTTTCAGGAACTACATCAATCAGAGCTCACTTTGGTTTTAACGAACCTGAGATGTTTATAAAAAACTACCTTTTAAATAAAAAAATTAAACAGCCAAAAATTAAAAGAGGAATGACACTAAGATACATTGAGGAAGTTTTTATAGAAAATAAAAATTATAAAAATATAAAAGATAAATTTTGCAAAGGAAAAGTTAATAAATGGTTTTAGACAATTGCGTAGGAGTTACTGGTGCCTCAGGTTTACTTGGGCGCCATGTTATTGCTTTTTTTCTTAAGAGAAATTTTAAAGTTATTGCTACATCTAGAAAAAGACCTCCATTTTCTCATAGAAATCTTATTTGGACAAAATTAGACTTAAATAAAAAAATTAATTTTAACATTATAAGCAAAATCTATAATAATGTGTTTTGTTTAATTCACATTGGAGCATACGTTCCACACTCAGGAAAAAAAATAAATTCTAAATATGTTAAGAATACAAATATAGATTCATCTTTGGTGTTAGCCAAATGGTCTAATTTTAAAAATAAGCATTTTATATATGCATCTGGCGCCTCATTATACAAAGAGAAATTTAAAAAAAATATTGAAGATTCAAAATTGCTAAATTCTTCTGATAACATTTATATAAATTCAAAAATACTTTCTGAAAAAAAAATAATTAGTTTAAAAAAAAAAGGTTTAAAAGTAACTATTTTAAGAATTTCTTCCATATTCGGATGGGGCATAAATTCTGAAAAACTAATATCAAAAACAGTTCAAAAGGCGAAGAGAGGAAAAACTATTTTTATTTTTAATCTCAACCAGACAAAAATAAATCTCATTCATGCAAAAGATGTTGCTGAAGGAATTTATAAAGTAGTTAGTAAGGTAAAGTATGGGATTTATAATTTAGGGCACAATAAATGTGTAAATTTTTTTAACCTAACAGAAACAATTATAAAGTTATTAAAAACCAAAAGTAAAATTATTTTAAAAGTAGACGAAAAGTTTTCAAAAAGCTTAAATCCATTAGATGTAAATATTTTGAAAGCAAGAAAAAATCTTAAATGGCAACCACGACTATCTTTAAAGGATGGAATTAAATTAATGTTAAAAAAAAAATGTTATTGAATAATAGAACATACGTTATTGCCGAAGCGGGAATTAATCATAAAGGGGATTTTAAAATAGCAAAAAAATTTATTTTGGCAGCCAAAAAATGTGGCGCAGATGCAGTCAAATTTCAGTCATACATTTCAAGCCAAGTTGTAACAAAAAAGTTAAATCTAGCAAATTATCAAAAGAGAAATAACAAAAACAAAAATATTAAAATGTTGAATTTAATAAAGAAATACGAATTAAGTCAAATAAAGCAAAAAAAACTTTTTAATTTTGCAAAAAAAAACAAAATAGACTTTTTGTCTTCTGCGTTTGATTTAGATAGTCTTGATTTTTTAATTAAAGTTTTAAAATTAAAAATTTTAAAAATTCCCTCTGGGGAAATAACAAATTTTCCTTATTTGAAAAAAGTTGCTAAAGCCAAAAAATATGTCGTACTTTCAACTGGAATGTCTAATTTTTTAGAAATCAAAAAAGCTTTAAAAGTTTTGACATCGCATGGACTTAAAAAAAATAAAATTACCTTGCTTCATTGTAATACTGCTTATCCAACCCCTTTCAAAAATGTAAATTTAAATGTTTTAAATAAAATTAAAGACAAATTTAAAACTAATATTGGATATTCTGATCATACATTAGGCATTGAAGTTTCTATTGCAGCCGTTGCACTTGGTGCAAGAGTAATTGAAAAACATTTTACACTTAATAATAATTGGGAAGGTCCAGATCAAAAGGCCAGTCTAGACGTAAAGGAATTAAACACGATGATTAAAGCAATAAGAAACATTGATGTTTCTAAAGGTAGTTCAATTAAAAGTATCACCCAATCAGAAAAACAGAATGTTTTTTTTGCAAGAAAATCTATTGTTGCAAAAAAAAATATTATTAAAGGTGAAAGATTTTCTGAAAAAAATCTTACAGTTAAAAGGCCAGGAAACGGTATTTCTCCAATGAAATGGAACAGTATAATGAAGAAAAAATCAAAATTTAATTTTAAAAAAGATGATCAAATTAAATAATAGATTAAAAAAAATTTTTATAATCACCGGATCCAGATCAGATTACGATCTCCTTAAACCGATTATTATAAAATTAAAAAATTCTAAAAAATTCAGTGTTAATGTTGTTGCTACGGGATCTCATTTTGTTAAAGGTCATGATACCTTTAAACAAATAGAGAGAGATAATATAAAAATAAATATAAAAATTAAAATTAAATATAAAGGTGACGCAGAATCTGAGATACTGAATTTTTTTGCAGAGAGTATAGAAAGTTTTAATAATTTATTTAAAAAGAAAAAACCTGATGGAATTTTAGTTTTAGGAGATAGATATGAAATTTTTTCTTCCGTAATAAGTGCAAGTTTTTACAGAATACCAATTATACATCTGTCTGGGGGCGAGGTAACCGAGGGAGCAATTGATGAACCGATAAGACATTCTATATCAAAATTTTCTAGCTTTCACTTTGTTACAAATTCTTTGTATAAAAAACGCCTAATGCAATTAGGAGAAGATCCTAAGAGTATTTTTTATGTAGGAAGTACTGGCGCTGAAAAGATTAATAAACTTCAATTATTAGGTAAAAAGGACATAAAAAATAAACTAGGATTTTCCTTAAGAGAAAAAAATTATCTTGTAACTTTTCATCCGGTCACACTTCAATCTGATTATGGAGTTAATGATTTTAAAGTTTTATTAAATTTTCTTTTAAAGAAAAAAAAAGATGGAATAATTTTTACGCTTCCTAACGCCGATGCAAACAATTTAAAAATTAGGAAAATGATAAAAAAATTTGTTAATAAACATAAACATGCAAAATATTACACTTCACTTGGAAAAATTAATTATTTGTCATGTGTAAAAAATGTTGATTTTGTTATTGGCAATTCATCAAGTGGATTATCTGAAGTTCCAAGTTTAAAAAAAACTACTATTAATCTAGGTATCCGACAAGCAGGAAGAATTTTTGCAAAAAGTATAATTAATGTCCAGAAAGTTACTTTAAAAAATTTAGAAAATGCATTTAAAAAAGCTAATAGTAAAAAATTTAAAAAAACTTTAATTCAAACAAAAAATCCATACTTTAAAAAAGAGACCACAAGTACAATTATAAAAATATTAAAAAAGATAGATTTAAAAAAAACAAGATATAAAAAATTTATAGATCTTAAGATAGGAAAAAAATGAAAAAAGTTTTTTGGTGTAAAAATTGCGTAGTAATGTCCACTAGACCTAGAATTTCTTTTGATGAAAGAGGATTTTGTTCAGCTTGCCAATGGACCGAAGAAAAGAAAAAGTTAGATTGGGGAAAAAGACAAGAATTGTTAAACAAATTATTAGACAGACACAGATCAAACGGGGCCAAGCATGATTGTATAACAACAGTAAGTGGGGGGAAAGATGGATCATACGTTAGTTATAACATTAAGCATAAGCATGGTATGAATCCACTAACTCTTACCGTAAGGCCAATATTAGAAACTAAAATAGGACAGGAAAATTTACAATCTTTTATAGATAGTGGTTATGACCATATTCATATCACTCCTGATAAAGAGGCTATGAGAATTTTAAATAAAATTGGCCTAATTGAAATGGGCTTTCCTTATTGGGGGTGGTTAGTTGCAATTCATACTGCTGTACTTAGGATTTCTTTACAAATGAAAATACCTCTAATTTTTTATTCTGAAGACGGGGAAATAGAATATGGAGGTGACTTTAAACAAAAAAATGATGGAATTTACGGTATGGACTATCAAATCTCACACTACATGGAAGGTGGCTATGAAAGAGTTTTATCAAAGGCAAGAAGTCAAGGATTAACTTCCAGCCAATTATATTGGTTCACTTTTCCCAGCAAGAAAGAATTTGAAGATTTAAAAGTAGAAATTACACACTATGGTTTTTATGAAGATTGGGATCCATACAGAAATTACTTGGTTGCAAAAGAAAAATGCGGTCTAAAAGAAAATAATACACTCAATGAAGGCAGTTATACAAATTTTGCTCAAACTGATCAAAAAATTTATTTACTTCATGTATATCTTATGTATTTAAAATATGGATTTGGTAGAGCTACACAAGATGCAGGAATAGATGTAAGAAGAGGTGCCATGTCAAGAGAACAGGCGGTTCAGTTGGTTAAGATGTATGATGACATGCATCCAGAACATCTTTTTGAAGAATATTGCGATTATTACAAAATGAGCATGAATGAACTTATGGACGTTATTGACAAATGGGCAAATAAAGATCTATTTGAAAAAAAAAATAAATGGACTCCAAAATTTAAAATAATCTAAAAAAAATATTTAAGATGCTAAAAAAAAAGAATATAGCCATAGTTGATGCAGATTTTGGCAATATTGCCTCTGTAATTAATGCTACAAAGTATCTTGGCTATGAATTTGCTTTAGTTAGAAATCCCATTAATTTAGAATCTTACTCCCATTTAATATTACCTGGTGTAGGTTCGTACAATAAGGCTGCTAAAAAATTGAAGTCTTTAGGTTGGTATGAGGCAATAAAGAATTTTGCAAGTTCAAAAAAACCTATTCTAGGTATATGCCTGGGGATGCAGCTTATGTTTGAAGAAGGGGATGAGCATGGCACAATAGAAGGATTGAAATTTTTTAAAGGAAAATGTACAGAGTTTTCTAATAATGATAAATTTCCTTTACCGCACATGGGATTTAATTTTGTAAATTACACAAAAAGTAAAATATGGGACAACATTCCAAATCCTTCACCATTTTATTTTGTTCACAGTTACAGAGTTAAAACAATTGATAATACAGCTTTAGTGTCGAAAACTTCTTATGGAGAGGAATTCGTTTCATTTATTGAAAAAAAAAATGTTTATGGCGCACAATTTCATCCAGAAAAAAGTCATAAAATTGGCCTTAAGTTGTTAAAAAATTTTATTGAACAAATATAAAATGTATAAAAGAATTATTTATGCTTTGTTGTATAGTAAAGGGTTTTTTCATTTAAGTCGTAATTTTAGATTGCAGCAAGTTGGAGATGTTAGTTGGTTAAAAAATAATTTTGGCTTTGGTGAAACTTGTAATTACATCGATGAATTAATGATAATATTAGTTACTAAAAATCTAAATGAAAAAGAAATTTCAAATTATTTTAAAGATGTAAATAAACTTAGGGAAAAAATATTTGTACCAATAACTCTTGGAGGAGGAATTAGAAGTTTTGAAGATGCTAAAAAATGTTTTACAAATGGTGCTGATAAAGTTCTTATAAATAATCTTGCACATACTGACGAAAAAACAATTAATAAAATATCCAGTGTATATGGAGAACAGGCAATATCACTGATGGTAGATTATAAAAGTATTAACGGTATAAATTTTTCCTTTATAAACTCAGGTCAAAAAGAATCAAAATCGTTAAAAGAGCATTTAGAGAAAATAAAAAATTTAAATTTTGGAGAGCTTATTTTAAATTCAATTGAAAAAGATGGAACCGCAGCGGGTTTAGATATTAATTGTTTAGAAGACTCGCCAAAAAAATTAAATAAACCCGTTCTTCTTATGGGAGGAGCTGGAAAATCGGAACATTTTGTATCAGTATTAGAAAAGAGTAAAATTTCAGGAATTGTTACAGCAAATCTCTTCAATTTTTTAGGAACAGGTCTTCAATTAGCCAGATCTTTTTCTGCGAGCAATGGAATTAGACTAATAAAGTTTGATAAAATGAATCAAAAATTATGAAAAAAATAAAATTATATACTATCTTTAAAGATCAGAATCTTTCAGACGCACTTAAGAAAATTCATAAAAATGGGAAAAAATGCTGCTTTGTTGTAGACAAGAAGTATCGTTTGCTAGGAACATTAAGTGATGGAGACGTAAGACGAAGAATTTTAAATAAATCTAACATTAAAAAAAAAGTTCTTAAGTTTTGTAATAAAAAACCTACATATTTAAGTCAGTCGAATTATACAATGCTACAGGTAAAAAAATTATTCAGCAGTTACGACAATATTGAAATCATACCTGTTGTAAATAAAGAAAAAGTTATTAAAAAAGTGTTAATTAAGAATAAAATTTTTTCTTTAAAAGAAAAATATAAAATAAAAAAACAAAAAATAAAAAGAATTAACACCAAAGTTGTTATTATGGCCGGAGGGAGGGGAACAAGACTGGATCCAATTACTAAGATATTGCCAAAACCTCTTGTGCCTATCAAAAAAAAAGCTGTAATCGAACATATTATGGAAAGATTTACTAAAGACGGAATAAAAAATTTCTATTTAACAATACATCACAAATCTGAAATGATTAAAGCATTTTTTAATGAAAAGAGAAAGAGTCTAAAAATCAATTTTATTGAAGAAAAAAAACCATTGGGGACAGCTGGCGGTCTAAGGAAATTTTATAGAAAAGCAAAAGAGGATCTTTTTGTTATTAATTGTGATTCACTAATTGATGCAGATTTATTAAATATTCTTTTTCTGCATAAGAAAAAAAAACAAGATATAACTGTTGTTGCCTCATCTCAAAACTACAAAGTGCCCTACGGTGTTTGTGAACTAAATGGCAAAGAAGAATTAGTAAAAATTAATGAAAAACCAAAAATTCAATATTTTGTGAATACAGGTTTATACTTAATAAATAATCAGGTGCTAAAATTAATACCAAAAAATAAAAATTTTCAAATGAATGATTTAATACAAAGTTCCATTAATAATAAATGTAAGGTTGGGATATATAAAATTAGCCAAAAAAAATGGAGAGATATTGGCCAACTAGAAGATTATAAAAAATTTATAAATTTTTAATTTTGTGAATAAAACGGCATTAATAATTGGTTACGGTTCGATTGG
>CAZEYC010000036.1:0-7067 GCA_964516965.1 uncultured Alphaproteobacteria bacterium
GGCTCTGCTCTAAAACAAAAAATATTCATTTCTGAATTACATGCTAATTTTAAATATTTTCTTTTGATTATTTCTGCTCTAAATTTCTTAGTAACTTTATATGAATTATCTATTAAATTAGAATATGTAATTATTCCTAAATGCTGAAATGACAACCATAATTTTAAAATATCAGGATATCTTGTTCCTTGTACTGATATCTCACCTGAATGAAAATCTTTTTTATTTTTCATTACATAAGGAAGTGGGATAAAAAAATCAGAATATAAATATTTTTTATTTTTTAATAATAACAAAGAACAAGTTTTTGTAATATATAACCATTTTTGAGGATTAAATGAAATTGAGTCAGAGTTCTCTATTCCATCTAATTTATTTTTATATTTTTCCGAAAACACTAAAGCTCCACCATAAACAGAATCCGTATGCATCCAAATTTTATATTTTTTAGCAACTTCTGCAATTTCATTCAAAGGATCAATACTTCCAGTTGCAGTTGTGCCAGCAGTTGCTACAACACAAAATGGTTGTCCATTATTATCGGTTTTTTCTTGGATTAATTTTTTTAATTTAGAAGTAATCATTTTTCCATTAGAATCAGTTTCCACTAACACAACAGAACTTGTACCCAAACCTAATATCATTGCTGCTTTTTGTATTGATGTATGACAATATTCAGATGCAAAAATATAAGGTTGTCTTTTAAGCCCAGTTAATCCTTTATCAGCTGATCCAAAAAACCTATTCCTTGCAATAGCAAGAGCTTGTAAGTTTGATAAAGAACCTCCAGCAAGCATTATAGCGCCTGCTTCATCTCCTAAGTTAAATTTATTAACAAAACTTTCAGCAACTATTTCTTCTATTTCTGTTAGAACTGGAGCAGTTTCTTTACTCAACATATTATTATTTAATGACGATGCAATTATGTCGCCAATAATAGACATTGTTGTTGGTATTGAATCCATGTGTCCAATATAATTTGGATTTGATGCATTCATTGAAAAATCTATAACTTTTTTAAGTTTTTTTAAAATTTCTTTTTCTGTGATAGGAAGATCATTAAAATTAAATTTTTGAAGAGAATCTTTTTTTAATTCAGGTAATGGAGAAAATTTTTCAGCATTTGCAAGTTTATTTAAAACCAAATCAATTACTTTATTAAAAATCTTTTTTATTTCTAAAAGATTATTTCCTTTAGGATCTATAAAATTTAAATTTTTTTTACTTTTATTCATTTAATTAAAAAAATTATTAATAAAGAAAATAATTGAAAAACAAAAATATACAAATTAATATAATTTTTATAATTGATAATGATTTTCATTATTAATCTAATTTAAAAAATTATATAAACTTTTTTTGAAAAATATGAAATATAAATATATATTTTATTTATCTATAGTGCTTATTATAGTGCTTTTTACGTCAATTCTAACAGAATCTAAGATAAAAAATGAATTAAATATATATTCAGGTAGAAAGTTAGAATTAATTAATCCTTTAATAAATAAATTTGAAAAAGAAAATAAAATCAAAATAAATATAGTGACAGGTGCATCTGACGCTTTTATAGAAAGATTAAAGTTAGAAGGAACAAATAGCCCTGCTGACATACTTTTAACAACTGACGTTACCAGATTAATAAGAGCCAAAAAAAATAATTTATTCACATCAATTAATTCAGATATTTTATTAAAAAATGTACCAAAAAAATATAGAAGTAAAGATAATGATTGGTTTGGATTTTCTGTAAGAGCTAGACCAATAATTTATTCAAACGAAAGAGTTGATAATAGAAATTTATCTACTTATAAAGATTTATCAGATAAAAAATGGCAAGGAAGATTGTGCATGAGATCATCAAGTAATGTTTATAATCAAACTTTAATAGCTTCTATGATTATCAATGAAGGAGAGAAACAAACTGAAGCATGGATTGAAAAATTAGTTAAAAATTTTTCAAGAAAACCCTTCGGAGGTGATAGAGACCAAATAAGAGCAATTGCATCAGGCGAGTGCGATATAACTATAGCAAATACTTATTATTTGGCAAATATGATTAATAGTAAAAATGAGAATGACAAAAGAGCAGCTCAAAAAGTTTCAATATTTTGGCCGAATCAATTTAGTAATGGAACACATGTAAATATTAGTGGTGCTGGTATAATAAAAAGCGCAAAAAACAAAAATAATGCAATTAAATTCTTAGAATTTTTATCTAGTAAAGAAGCACAAGAAATATATACAAAACTTAATCAAGAATATTCAATAAGAAATGATGTTCTTCCATCAAATACTGTAGCAAAATTCGGTAATTTTATTCCAGACAATTTATATTTAAATAAATTATCTGATAAGATAATAAAGAAAAGTGTAATTCTTAGCACAAAAAAAAAATGGAGATAAATAATTTAATAGAATAAGGAGTTAGACGGTAATGAGGGAGATGGAATCTAACTCCTTACTTTTTTTATAGAAATCTGTATTTAAGAACGAAAAAAAAAGAAAAGTATTCCATAAAAAATAAAAAAAAAATTACTATTTATAACTGTAGTTCTGTATTTTTTTTTAATAATATTAGAAAATGAAAATAAAAATTCTTCTTATTCTTTTTATTTTATTTTTTTCTTTAAATAAAATTGTTCTTTCTAATGATTTTCAAACTGCAATAGAACATTATAAGAATAAAGATTATTCAGAGTCATATAATGCATTCAATAAATGCACTTCGGAATGTTTAGAAACTGGTAATTGTAATAAAGAACATTTTTTATGTATGCTAGAAATTGGAAGAATGTTGGAACAAGGACTGGCTGAAGAAAACTTAACAAAAGAAGAGAGATTTAAAAAGGCCAAATTTTGGTATAATTATTGTAAGGATAAGGGTTCAGAAGTTTGTGCTGAAAAATTATCAACATTAAAACCAAGAAATAAATTCATTATAAAAAGTATCCAAGAAAAACTATTTGATTTAGGATATCCAATTATGAGAGACGATATACCTGGTACAGAAACTTTTAGTGCAATAAAACAATTTCAAAGCATGGAGGGTCTTCCCGTTGAATTACCAACTGAGCCAGAAGAATGGTTAAGATTAAATGATATGTTGGCAAATGCGCTTGCGAATAAAAATAATAATAAAAATAATATTAGAGTAGGTAAACCAACTGATTATGCTACTGGTATATGGGTAGGGAAAAAAAATAAACTTTATGTTCTAACTGCAGGCCATTTTGCAAATGGATGTCAAAAAATTAGATCAAATAATTTAGGCTTAAGAGTATTTCAAATTGATGATAAGAATGATTTGGCATTGCTTGTAAGCAATGATCGAAATAACGATAATTATTTACCTGCTAAATTTCCTTCAAAAGGTATACATGAGAATGATAAAATTTATGTATTTGGATATCCAAGACAAACAATTATTGGAAAAAGTGAAACTTCAGAAGGAGAAATCCTTTCTTTGTCTCTAAAATCCTCCAGTGGTGATAGAAGTAAAATAATAGTTAAGGCAGATTTACATTTACATTCAAGCGGTAGTCCTGTAATTAATGAAAATGGATTGGTTGTTGGAACTGTACATGCAAAGGCATCTATTTGGAAACAAATTAAAGAGAGATTAAATTTAGGAGTTTCTTCAGCAGGTCATAATATAGCTATTTCAATCTATACAATAAGAAGTTTTCTCGATGAAAACAATATTGAATATTCTACATATGATGAAAAAAAAAAAGATAGAGAAAAAATTATTTTAGAAGCAAAAAAATATACAATAGCTTTAGAATGTTGGGGTGAAAAAAATTAAATTTAAAATGCAATAATATTAATTTATAAACGTTATTATTATTGCAAATCTTATGAGGGAAATGTGATTAAAAGAGATTTAATTTTAAAAGAAGCAAAAGAAAATTATGGTAAAGTTCTTGCATATACAAAGATCTGTATAACTAAAAATCACCATGATGCAGAAGATATGGTTTCAGAAGCATATATTAGATTTATCGATTCATATGATAGAGGCACAAATAATTATCAACCAAATACAAATATTGTTGGTTATTTAATACTAATTGTAAAAAGAATAGCTATTGATAGAGGTAGAAAAGCAAATAGGACTCCAAAAATTAGATCTTTATTTAAAGAAAATAATGAAGGAAAAGAAATAATTAGTTTTGATGAGTATAAAGAGAAAAAGTATGAAAAAATTGAAATTGAAAAAAATTTAGACTCTAACAAGATTATTCAAATAATGTCACGCATCCTTAGCCCAATAGATAGGGAGATAATGTATTTAATAATTTTTCAAGATTATAAATATAATGAAGTAGCAAAAAAACTAAAAATGAAAGAAGGGACAATAGGAAGTCGCATTAATAGAAATTACGAAAAAATAAAGCAAGAATGGAATAAAAAAATCGTTTAATTTAATAAAGAAAAAAAATGAAAATTGACACAAATACTTTAATTAGATTCTTAAATAGAGATTTACCTATTAAGCAAATGGATGAAATAAGAATATTGATTAAAAAAAATAGCAAAATTAAATTAAAATTTGAGGAAATAAAGAGCTTTAAAGATAATTTTAAAGATAGTATTAAAAATATTGAAAATATAAAAATTCCTAAAAATTTAGAAGAGAAATTATCAATACAAAAAAAACAGTTTAATAAAAAGAATAGTATAAAAAAATTTACAAATTTTTATAAAATAGCAGCTGGTGTTCTTATTATCATTTCATTTAGCGTAATATTTTTATTACCAAATAAAACTTATTTATCAGAAAATCCTATTACTCAAATAAAAAAAGAAAATAATATTCAATTATTTTATCAAGAGGAAAAATTAAATAGTTTCTTAGAAGAAAATAACAATTGTTCTAAACCAGAAGAATTTATTGATGAAAATGGTAGAAAAATATACGCAGTTAGTTGTCAAAAATAATAAAAAAAGATTGCAAGAATTCTCAAAAGTTATCGTTATTTAAAATATGAATAAAATAATTATTAAGAAAAAATTAATTTATCCATTTATTATATTGTTTTTAATTTTTATATTTTCGGCATTTGTGATTATAGGTTTTAATAAAACTGCATTTGCAAATGAAAACAATTTTAATACGCAAAAATATTATCCTGGAACTAGATGGACAATATCAGATAATTTAATAGGTGCTAGCAGAGTAGCATTAAATACAAATAATAATGAAAGTGTAAATGTAGTAGAATTTGCAGAAGAAATTAATATTCCTAATTTACCTACTTTACCAGAAATACCTTTAACTGAAGAAGATAAGTAATAAATTAAATAAAAAGTTTGATATTTTATTTTTTTTTATCAAATAAATATCATTCATTTTATTTAATAATGAGGAAAATTATTTATTTTGTGTCAGAAGACTGGGTTTTTTTAAATCATCGCTTAGAATTAATAAAAAAAATTAAAGCCGGTGGATTTAAAGTTATGTTAATAACAAAAGTTACTGACTTTAAAAAAGAAATTGAAAAGCACAATATAAAAGTTATAGGGCTTAAAGCTGAAAGAGGAAGCTTAAATATAAGGAAAAGTGCTAAAGATATATATAAGATTTTTAAAATTTACCAAAAAGAAAAACCCAATATAGTTCATCATTTTGGTATTAGACAGATTGTTCATGGAAATATTGCAGCAAAGCTTGCAAGAGTAAAAAAATCTTGCAATTCAATTATTGGTTTAGGAAGTGTTTTTATTTCAAGTCATTTCTTAAAAAGATTTTTTATAAAAAATATACTTAGATTCTCACTTTTTTTAAAAAAATCATATGTTTTCGTCCAAAATAAAGATGATTTAGAATTTTTTAAAAAAAATAAATTAACATATTCAAAAGAATTATTTTTAGTAACCGGTAGTGGAATAGACACAAAAAAATTTACAACGAATAAAGAACCACGAGGAAAAATTGTTTTTTTATTTGCTTCTAGATTAATTAAAGATAAAGGAATATTAGAATTAATAAATGCAATAAAAGAACTTAAATTAAAAAAAAATAATTTTGAGGTATTTATTGCTGGATCCCCTGATTCTCAAAATCCTTCATCAATAACAAACCAACAATTACAAAGTTGGGAAAGTTTAAATTATATAAAATATTTAGGTCAAGTTAGAAATATGATAGATTTATATAAAAAAATTCATGTTGTTATTTTACCTTCTTATAGAGAAGGTTTACCAAAAGGACTTCTTGAAGCAGCCAGTTGTGGTAAACCAATAATAACTACTGATGTCCCTGGATGTAGAGAAATTGTTAGAAATGAAATAAATGGTATTCTTGTTCCGCCTAAAGATACCAATGCATTAATAAATGCTATGAAAAAATTAATTAATAATAAAAAATTAAGGAAATCTATGGGAAATAAAGGTAGAGAAATTATAAAAAAAAGTTTCTCAATCAAAACCAAAAGCCAAGAATTAATAAACTTTTACAAATAAATATTTTTATAATTGTTTTATTTTCATGCTTGCATTCATAGCTATACATATTCTTGGACTATCTCCATAATAAGTTCTAACGCCATGTCTTAAATAACTAGGAAAGAGATTCATTAATCCGGTCTTTGGCTTAATGAAAAATTCTCCAGGTAATAATCCAGGGAAAAAAGACATCATATGTGATAAATTTGGATTAAAAGCTTCAAATAACCCACATTTACTTTCATCAAGATCATCTCCAGCATCAACATAGTAAGTTCCGGACCAAGTAGACATAGGATGTATGTGGGCGATATTTGAATGTCCTTTTCTATTTACATTTGCCCAACCATAAATATTAAAGTCCATTGGCATAGATTGTAGAAACTCTAGTTTTTTAGTTGAAATCTCTATTAATTTATAAAACAAATAATATAATTTTTCAATACTTTCGCCACCCCAACGAAAAAAATCTCCTTCTGATTGCCATCCACCTTGATTGCTTTTATTTGTTGTTGGAATTTCTTTTTCTTTTTTTAAAATAATTTCTTTTAACTCTTTGTTAATTTCATCAGTATTTGTTGTTTGGTATTGTGCAATAGGAATAGAAAATAAATTCT
>CAZEYC010000037.1:0-7048 GCA_964516965.1 uncultured Alphaproteobacteria bacterium
TTCTCTTCTGACCCTAGAGCAATTTGGCAGATTTGGGGGATCCAGAGGCCTACTTTGTTGGTTAGCTCTTGGCCCTTCTCTTGTAATAGCGTCCGGGGCTCGTCGTCATAGATTATCTTGCCTTCATCCATTACCAAGAGCCTGTCGGCAACATGGACAATTTCCCCCATGTTGTGTTCAATGAGGAGTATCGACACATTCCCGGTGGCCTTTAGTTCTTCTATAAGCGACATTACATCTTGTGCCCCTGTGGGATCAAGATTAGCCGTCGGCTCATCAAATATGATCAGCTCTGGTTGCATGACCAGTCCGGAGGCAATTGCTACTCTCTGCTTTTCTCCCCCAGAAAGTCCAAAGATTGAACGCCACTCGAAGTCTTCTAAACCAACAAAAGACATCGCCTGGTGCATCCGTTCAAGAATTATGTCCCGAGGCATGCGCAGGTTCTGTGGGCCAAAGGCGATTTCATCACGTACGTAGAGATTGCACATCTGGCTTTCAGGGTCCTGCAAGACCATGGTCACTTTTGTTGCCATTTCATGCACTTGATGACAAAACGTATCCATCCCAACAACTCGAACAGAACCCTTAATTATCCCACCTATGACAGTTGGGATCGTACTGTTCAAACATAGGCCCAATGTGCTCTTCCCACATCCACTGGCCCCCATCAACACTAGAAGTTCCCCCTTTTCTATTGTGAGGTTAATATCCTTCAGAACCGGGTTGTCCTGTTCCGGATACCAGTAAGATAAGTTCTTCACTTCTACAATGTTCTCATTGGAATCCATGCTCATTATTCCTTTCAGTTGGATAATCAGGTTGTATGATGCATGATTACGCCAGACAGGAAAATAATCTAGCTACCTGTGAGCGCTCTAATGAAAACGCAGGGGCAAGACCTATCATCACGGCACCTAATACTGTTCCACCATCATAGCATAGAGAGCCACTCATTGCCTTCCAGAATATGATATTGGCTAGGATGATCAGACAATGTAGACGCCTCAACGACTCTGGAGAACAATCAGATCCCATCAAAGTTTTAGAAAGAATAAATCCAAATATTTTTGTAGTTTATGCAGATCGTTTTGAAGGTTTTGCAGCAATTGTTGCTGGCACTCAAATGTCTATACCAACTGCTCATATAGAAGGTGGAGATATAACAGAAGGTGGTGCTTTAGATGATTCTGTTAGACATGCTATGACAAAATTAGCACATTTACATTTTACTACTAATAAAGAAGCAACTCGTAGAATAAAAACTATGGGAGAAGAGTCTTGGAGAATACACACTGTTGGTTTTCCGGCAATTGATTTGATAAAAAATAATGAATTTACAGATAAGAAGACTCTCATAAAAAAATATAAATTATCTACTAAAAAACCTATTTTATTAGTTACACAACATTCTGTTGCTACTGAGTTTAAAGACGCAACAAGTCAAATTAAACCAACCTTAGATGCTGTCATAGAGTTAGCAAAGAAAGGTTTCCAATTTATTTTTTCTTATCCAAATAATGATGCGGGTGGAAAATTGATTATTTCACAATTAGAAAAATTAAAAAAAAAGAAAATAGAAAATGTGCAAATTTACAAACATTTAGGTCGTAATGATTATTATGGAATGATGAATTTATTTAAAAAATTACCAGGAGTTTGTTTAGGAAATTCATCTAGTGGAATAAAAGAAACACCTGCTTTTAATATACCGTCTATAGATATTGGTTCGCGACAAAAAAATAGGCTTAGTGCACAAAATATAATTAAGGTTAATTATAATAAAATTGAAATTATTAAAGCAATCAAAAAGGCTACATCAGGAAAATTTAGAAATTATTGTACAAAAATAAAGAATCCTTACGGCATAGGTAACTCTGGTCTAAAAATAGCTAAAATATTGGCAAAGGTTAAAATTGATAAAAAGTTGATACAAAAAAAAATGACAATTAAATTTTGAAGATATATATATGCTAAAAACAAAAAGATTTTTAGGAGTTATTACTGCCAGAGGCGGTTCTAAAAGAATTCATGAAAAAAATTTAAAATTAATAAATAAAAAACCTTTAATATCTTGGACTATTCAAGAAGCAAAAAAATCAAAATATTTAGACAAAGTTATACTATCTTCTGAGAATAAAAAAATTATTTCTATTGCAAAAAAATTAAATTGTGAAGTTCCATTCGTGAGACCAAAAAAACTTGCAGAAGATAACGCAAAATCTATAGACGTTTTGAAACATCTTCTAGGAAAAATTAAAGAAAAATTTGATTATTTAGTATTGCTTCAGCCTACATCACCATTAAGAATAGCAGAAGATATCGATAGGGCTATTCGAATTTGTTTTAATTTTAATTCTCCTACTTGTATTTCTGTATCAAAACTTAAAAAAAATGGAAAGAATAAAAATATATTAAATATAAAAAATAAATTTATTCCTAAAAATTATAAATTTTTTATTAATGGAGCAGTATATATAGCTAAAACAGATTGGATATTAAAAGGTAAGGATTTTCTTAATAAACAAACAAATATATATATTATGCCAAAATCACGTTCAATTGATATTGATGATAACTCTGATTTCAAAAAAGCTGAAAATTTGTTAAAAAAAATATAATATTTTAAAACTTAAATTTATGAAAAATTTTTATATTCATAACCGTAAAATAAGTTCTAATGATCCTCCTCTAGTAATAGCTGAGGTAGGGATTAATCATGAGGGTAATATTAACAAGGCTTTTAAAATGATTGATGCTGCTAAAAAATCTGGCGCTGAAGCAATTAAATTTCAATGCCATATTACAGAAAAAGAAATGATATATACTGATATGACGCCTGGCAAAATTTCTAAAGAAAAATTATGGAATATAATAAAAAGATGTGAATTAACTGAACAAGAAGAAAAAAAAGTTCAACAATATTGTAAAAAAAAGAAAATTTTCTATTTTTCAACACCTTTTTCAAAAGAAGCAGCTTATAGATTAAATAAAATGAATGTCCCAATTTTTAAAATTGGATCAGGAGAATGTAATAATTTACCTTTAATTGATTATATTTCTTCTTTAGGAAAGCCAATAATTTTGTCTACAGGCATGAATAATATTAAATCTATTAAAGAATCAATAAGAATTATAAGAAAATATAAAGTTCCATTTGCATTAATGCATTGTACTAGTATGTATCCAACTCCATATAATAAAGTAAGATTAGGAGCAATTAAAGATCTTCAGAAGAATTTTCCTAACGTTCCATTAGGCTTATCAGATCATTCTGAAAATATTTGGACATGCTTAGGCGCTGTTTCTCTTGGTGCTTGTTTATTAGAGAAGCATTTTACAATTTCTAGAAAATGGCCTGGACCTGATACAGCAATATCAATTGAACCAGATGAGTTAAAAGATTTAATAATTGCATCAAAAGCGATTTGGGAATCTAGAGGAGGGAAGAAAGATATTCTAAAAGAAGAAAAACCTGTCATTGATTTTGCTTATGCAACTGTTGTTTCTATATCATCTATTAGAAAAGGTGAAATTTTTTCTAAAAAAAATATTTGGGTAAAAAGACCAGGAACTGGAAAAATTTTAGCAGATAAATACAATAAAATAATTGGTAAAAAATGTTTAAATAATATAAGGGAAAATCAACATATTCATCCAAAAGATGTTGAGGAATTCTATAAAAAATAAATTTTTAAATTTTTTCTAAATGAATTTTAATTTTAAAAAATTAACTGTATTACAAAATACTAAGATAATTGATGCTATGAATATTTTAGATAAAAATTTTAAAAAAATAATCTTAGTAATTAATAAGAATAAGAAACTTTTGGGCACAATTACTGATGGTGACATAAGAAGAGGAATATTAAAATCATATAATATTTATTCAGAAAGAGTTGAAAAAATTATGAATAAAAATCCTATTACAATATCGGACACTATGACAAATAAAGAAATTATTGAAAAAATGACAAAAGGCCATTACCAACATTTACCAATTATTGATAAAAAAGGAAAATTACTTGGTTTAGAATTTTTAGAAGACATAGTCAGTAGAAAAGAAAAACAAAGAAATAACTTAGTATTAATAATGGCAGGTGGTTTTGGTAAAAGAATGAAAAATTTAACCTCTAAAATGCCAAAGCCAATGCTTACTATTAAGGGAAAACCTATTATTGAACATACAATTATAAAGTTAAAAAACCAAGGTTTTAAAAATTTCAATATTGCTGTCTACTATAAACATAAAAGAATTATGGATCATTTTGGAAATGGTAGAAAATATAATGTAAATATTAATTATATAGTTGAGAAAAAACCTTTAGGAACAGCAGGCTCTTTATTTTCTTTAAAAAGAAATACAAAAATTCCTTTTATAGTAGTTAATGGTGATGTTTTTACAGAAGCAAATATTGCAAAATTATTAGATGTTCATGAAAAAAAGAAATTAGATGTAACAGTTTGTATGAAACAATTTTTTAATAGTTTACCATTTGGTGTGATTAATTTTAAAAAAAATGTATTTAAGAATATTGTAGAAAAACCTACAGAAGTTTCCTTTGTTAGTGCTGGCATTAACATCTTTAGCTCAAATACATTAAAATTATTAAAAAAGAAACAACATATAGACATGCCCCAGTTTCTATTGAATTTAAAAAAAGAAAAATACAAAATTAATGTTGTCCCACTGAATGATTATTGGATTGATGTTGGGAAATCAGATGACTTATCAAAAATTAACTCAGACTTTAATAATTCTTTTTAACAAAAAATCTAAGTAAATGACAAAACCAATTCGTTTAATTCCAAGATTAGATATAAAGGGACCTAATCTTGTTAAGGGAGTTAATCTTGAAGGGCTTAGAGTTTTAGGAAAACCTTTGGAATTTGTGAAATATTACTATAACTCTGGAGCTGATGAAATAATTTATACAGATATCGTTGCTAGTTTATATGATAGAGAATTTATAAAGAAAATTGTTAATGAAACAGCAAAAATGATTTTTATACCTATAACCGTAGGTGGTGGTATAAGAACTTTAAAAGATATTGAAGAAGTATTAAGGTTTGGTGCAGATAAAATTAGTTTGAATACTGCAGCAATTAAAAATCCTAAACTTATTAAAGAATCTGTAAATTTTTTTGGTTCTTCAACAATATCAGTTTCAATTGAGGCAATAAAACATTCTGATGGAAAGTATTATGCATATTTTAATAATGGAAGAGATTGTTCTAATTTCGAAGTGATTGATTGGGCAAAGAAGATAGAAAATTACGGTGCAGGTGAAATTATATTAACATCTATAAGTAATGAAGGTACTAGATCAGGATTTGATATTGATCTAATTAAAAGTGTATCTAAAATTACCTCATTACCAGTAATTGTTCATGGTGGTGCAGGTAAAATTGAACATATTATTGATGTAATAAAAGATTCTTCAATCTCAGGTGTCGCTTTATCATCAATTCTACATTACGAAGCAATATCTAATATTAAATTTGATAAAAAAAAACATCAGGAAGGTAATTTAGAATTTATAACAAAATTTAATTCTCAAACAAATAACAAAAATATTAATTATAAAATACCTCAAATAAAATCATTACTTAGAAAAGAAAAGATTATTTGTAGAATATAATTTTTTTTATTATAAAAATTGCCAAAAAAAGTAGGAATAATAGATTATAAATTGAGTAATATTTATAGTGTTTATCAAGCATGTAAATTTGTGGGTTTAACACCAAAGCTTATAAGTAAACCAAGTGATTTTGAATCTTTTGATGCTTTGATAATACCTGGAGTTGGTTCATTTCCAAAAGCAATGGAGAATCTAAGGAAACAAAATTTATTAGATAAAATAAAAGAGTTTGCAGCATTAAACTATCCAATCTTAGGAATATGTTTAGGAATGCAATTATTATTTACTCTAAGTTATGAACTTAAAAAGTGTAAAGGACTTAATTTAATAAAAGGAAAAGTTATAAAATTTGATAAAAAAAAATTAGTTGTTCCACATATTGGTTGGAATACTTTTAAAATTTTTAAAAATGAGTCAAAAAATAATATTTTTAAAAATATTCCAGAAAATTCTTTTATGTATTTTGTGCATTCTTATTATGTAGTCCCTGAAGATAAGAAAGGAATTACTGCTTTATCAAAATATGGAAATCAAGTATTTTGTTCATCTTATTCAAAAGATAATATTTATGCTATGCAGTTTCATCCGGAAAAAAGTTCAAAGCAAGGGATACAAATATATAAAAATTTTAAACAAATTATTTAAATGAAAAAGAAAAATATTTATCAAAGTTATTTTGGACTTCCTAATGAAGTTAAATTTTGTAAAAAGTCTTTGATTTCTAATCAAAGACCTAATTCTGAAGTTGAATTTAAACATACAATAAAAACAAAAAAGAAAACAATAACAATAGATAACAATGGAATCTCAGATGCTTGGAAATATTCTCAAATCAAAAATACTATAGATTGGAGTAAGAGAGAAAAAGAACTTTTAAAACTTTTAGATAAACATAGAGGAAAATATGGTCAGTATGATTGTATTGTGCCAGGAAGCGGAGGTAAAGATAGTGCCTTACAAGCTCATATATTAAAATATAAATATAAAATGAATCCTTTAACAATAACATGGCCGCCAATTTTATATACTGATTATGGATACAAAAATTTTAAGAATTGGATAGACGTTGGAGGTTTTGATAATTTGACCTTAACTAGAAATGGCGACGTTATGAAAAAACTAACAAAATTAGCAATTCAAAATTTATTTCACCCTTTTCAAACATTTATTCTTGGACAGAAGAATATAGCCCCTAAAATTGCTTTAAAATATAAAATTCCGCTTATTTTCTACGGAGAAAATGAAGCAGAATATGGAAATCCTATAGCTGACAATGAAACTTCCCTAAGAGAAAAGTCTTTTTATACTTATAAAAATATTGATCAAACTTATATAGGAGGACTACCTTTAAAAGAACTTATAAAGAACCATAATATAAATATCAAAGACATTGAGACATATTTACC
>CAZEYC010000038.1:0-6946 GCA_964516965.1 uncultured Alphaproteobacteria bacterium
TTAAAAATAAAGAAGTTTCTCAGGAAACAAATTTAAAATCTTTACAAGATGAAATAAAAAAAATTAATGAAGAAAAACTTCGATATTTAGCTGAAATTGATAATTTAAGAAAAAGATTTGATAAAGAAAAAGAAGATATATTTAAATATTCAATAACTAATTTTGCTAATGAAATAATTTTAGTTGCAGATAATTTTGAAAGAGTAATAAACAGTATTTCTTCAATAACTGGAATAAATGAAAAATTAAAACCTTTAATAGATGGTATTGAATTAACTTTTAAGGATTTAATAATAACTCTTGGTAAATTTAATATAAAAAAGATTGATGCTTTGGGTAAAAAGTTTGATCCTAATTACCACCAAGCTGTATTTGAGGATAATAAATCAAACAGGCCTGAAGGAGAGATAATAAAAGTTATACAATCAGGATATACTATTGACGAAAGACTTTTAAGACCTGCAAGCGTTGCAATATCTAAAGGAAAACAAGTTAAAAAAGATTAATTTTTTTTTGCAATACTCTTGTAGAAGGTTGGTTTAACTATTATATAGTCACATATTATTGTGAGGTTGAATAAAAAAAATGGGTAAAATTATTGGTATTGATTTAGGTACAACAAATTCGTGTGTAGCTATAATGGATGGTAAGAATGCCAAAGTTATTGAGAATTCAGAAGGATCTAGAACAACTCCTTCTATGGTTGCATTTACTAAAGATAAGAATGAAAAATTGGTTGGACAATCTGCAAAAAGACAATCAGTTACAAATCCAGAAAATACTTTTTTTGCTATTAAAAGGTTAATTGGTAGACGTATAGATGATAAAGAAGTAGAAAAAGATAAAGATTTAGTTCCATATAAAATAGTTTCAGGTGACAATGGGGATGCTTGGGTTGAAGCACAAGGTAAAAAATATGCGCCATCTCAAATTAGCGCATTCATTCTACAAAAAATGAAAGAAACAGCAGAAAAATATTTAGGTCAAGAAGTAAAAGAAGCAGTTATTACTGTTCCAGCATATTTTAATGATTCACAAAGGCAAGCAACAAAAAATGCAGGAAAAATCGCAGGATTAGAAGTCAAAAGAATTATAAACGAGCCAACAGCTGCAGCCTTATCATACGGTTTGGATAAAAAAGAAACAGGCACCATAGCAGTTTTTGATCTTGGTGGAGGAACTTTTGATATTTCTATTTTAGAACTTGGCGATGGAGTTTTTGAAGTCAAATCAACTTCAGGAGATACGTTCTTGGGAGGAGAAGATTTTGATAATAGAATTATAGATTATTTATCTGATGAATTTAAAAAAGATAATGGAGTAGATTTAAAAGAAGATCCACTTGCTAAACAAAGATTAAAAGAAGGTGCTGAAAAAGCTAAAATAGAACTTTCAAACTCAGCACAAACTGAAATAAATTTACCTTTTATTACAGCTGATAAATCTGGACCAAAACATTTAAATATAACTTTAACTAGATCCAAATTAGAATCTTTAGTTGATGATTTAATTCAAAGAACTATTAAACCTTGTGAAGATGCTCTAAAAGATGCAGGTTTAAAAACTGATGATATAAAGAGTGTAATTCTTGTTGGTGGAATGACAAGAATGCCTAAAGTGATAGAAACTGTTAAAAATTTTTTTGGAAAAGAACCAAATAAAGGAGTTAATCCTGATGAAGTTGTTGCAAGCGGTGCAGCAATCCAGGCAGGAGTTCTACAAGGTGATGTAAAAGATGTTCTTTTACTTGATGTTACTCCTTTGACGCTTGGAATTGAAACACTAGGTGGAGTTTTAACTAAATTAATAGATAGAAATACAACTATACCTACAAAAAAGAGCCAAATTTTTTCAACTGCTGAAGATAATCAAACAGCTGTTACTATTAGAGTGTTTCAAGGTGAAAGAGAAATGGCAGGGGATAACAAACTTCTTGGTCAATTTAATCTTGAAAACATACCCTCTGCACAAAGAGGTATACCTCAAATTGAAGTTACATTTGATATCGATGCGAATAGTATTTTGAATGTTTCAGCAAAAGATAAAGGAACTAATAAAGAACAAAAAATTACTATTAAAGATACAGGAGGCTTGTCAGAGGAAGAAGTAGAAAAAATGGTTAAAGATGCAGAAAGTCATGCAGAATCAGATAAAAAGAAAAGAGAAGTAGTTGAATTAAAGAATCAAGCTGATGCATTGATCCACGCAACAGAAAAAAGTTTAAAAGAACATGGTTCTAAAATAAGTGCAGAAGATAAGAAAAAAATTGAAGAAAGTCTTGAAGCATTAAAAAAGGTTAAAGATAGTGATAACAAAGAAGAATTAAAAGCTAAAGTAGATGCATTAACACAGGCTTCTATGAAATTAGGAGAAGAAATTTATAAAGAAGCTCAAAAAGAAGCTCAAAAGCAACAACAAGCGGGTGCGTCAAAAAAAGGTAGCACAAAAGATACTAAATCAGGAAATAAAAAAGAAGAAAAAGTAGTTGATGCAGAATTTGAAGAAGTAGATAAAAAAAAAAATAATAAAAAAACCGCCTAATACTTATTATTTTGCTAACCACGCACTATATCTTATAGCATGTCTAAAGAAGATTATTATCAAACATTAGGTATAAATAATACAGCATCAGACGCAGAAATAAAAAGTGCGTATAGAAAAAAAGCAATGCAATTTCATCCTGATAGAAACAAGGGGGATAAAGCATTTGAAAAAGAATTTAAAAAAATTAATGAAGCATATTATGTCCTGAAAGATAAAGAAAAAAGATCCCAATATGATCAATTTGGACACCAGGCGTTTCAAAACAATGGAGGAGCAGGATTTAAAGATTTTGATTTTGGCAGCGGTTTTTCAGATATCTTTGAAGAATTATTTGGAGATTTTGATAACGATATGGGAGGTATGTTTAGGGGAGAAAATAGAAGAAGAAATAGAAGAGCAAACACCAACGAATATGGTTCTGATATACGTTATGATATGGAACTTTCTTTAGAAGAAATTTTTTCAGGGAAAAAAGGCATCATACACGTTCCTACAAAAATTAAATGTGAAAATTGTGATGGAAAAGGATATGAAAAAGATTCAAAACCAGAAACCTGTCCTACTTGTGAGGGGCACGGTGCAGTCCGAGCTTCTCAAGGTTTTTTTACAATTCAACAAACTTGTCCGGATTGTAAAGGAGAAGGGCAGATTATAAAAAATCCTTGCAAAGATTGTTCTGGTTATGGAGTAATTGATAAGAAAAAAAGTTTATCAGTAGAAATTCCAGCAGGAGTTGAGGATGGCACTAGAATAAGACTTTCTGGAGAAGGAGAAGCTGGTTATAGAGGAGGACCTTATGGAGATCTTTATATTTTTATTAAGGAAAAACCCCATTCTATATTTAAAAGAGACGCTGAAAATTTATATTGTAAATGGCCTATACCTATGATAGATGCAACTTTAGGAGGTAATATCGAAGTCCCTACTTTAGATGGTTCAATAGTAAAAGTAAAAATTCCTCCAGGTACACAATCAGGAAATAATTTTCGTTTAACAAATAAAGGAATGCCAAAAATGAGGCAAAATAGAACAGGTGATCTATATTTAGAAGCGTTTGTAGAAACGCCTGTTAATTTGTCAAATAATCAAAAAGATTTATTAAAACAATTTGGCGGTGATAAAAATAAAAAAACAACAAGCCCACAATCTCATGGTTTTTTTAATAGATTAAAAGATCTTTGGAATAAAAAATAATATATAATTGAAATTATGAAAAAAATTAAGCTAGCTTTAGTTGGTTGTGCAGGAAGAATGGGCCAAAAAATAATTAAAGAATTATATACCTTTAAAAATATTGATTTAGTTGCAGCAATTGAAAAAAAAGGTTTATCAATAAGCAATAAAAAAATTAAAAATATTGAAATAATAAGTGATAAAGAAATAGCTTTTAATAAAGCAAATATAATTATAGATTTTTCTTTACCTGTGAGCACTATAGAAACTGTTAAATATGCAGTTAAACTAAAAAAAAAAATTAGTAATTGGCACAACAGGTTTAAATTCTAGCCAGATAAAAAAAATAAAAAGCGCATCAAAAAAAATAGCAATAGTTTTTGCTCCAAATATGAGTGTTGGTGTAAATTTATTAATGAAACTTGTGTATCAAGCATCTGGTATTTTGTTTGATAGAGACACTTCAGTAGAAATTTTAGATATTCATCATAAACACAAAAAAGATGCACCTTCAGGAACAGCTTTAGCTTTAGGTACAGCAGTTGCTAAAGGTAAAAATTTTAATTTAAAAAATAAATCAACAATAAAAGCTAATACAATACGTAAAAAACAAATAAATAAAATCAATTTTTTTAGTAAACGACAAGGAAACATAGTAGGCAACCATTCAGTTGTTTTTACAAATAAAGGAGAAGAAATAGAATTAAAGCATACAGGTTTTAATCGCTCAATTTATGCATTAGGAGCTATAAAAGCTGCTATTTGGCTAGATAAAAAGAAAAAAGGTTTTTATAACATGTTTGATGTCTTAGGAATTAGTTGATTGTTTTACTAAATAAATCCCTAGCAATATAAAAACAAATGCAAAGAATTGATTTAAGGTTAATGACTCATTTAAAAAAACATATCCCCATATTACGGCAACTATAGGTGTTAAAAAGTTTACAGTAGAAGTAAATGCAGCGCCAGAAAGTTTAATTAATTTAAAAAAAATTAAACCACCAATAGCTGTATTTAAAATTCCTAAAATTATTCCAAAAATTATGCTTTGATTTGTTGGCGATGCATTTAATGGATTATCAAAAGTAAAGGCAAGGGGAATTAATATAAAAAAGGCAAAGTATGTAGAGCCTGTTAAAATATATAATGGATTAAAATTAGGAATTTTTCTTGCGTAAATTGTTCCAATAGCAAAACTTATCGTGGCAATCATAACAGCAATTTGTGAAAAAAAATTAACGTTATTATTTGAACTAATATTTAAAATAAAAAATAGACCAGTAAATCCCAAGAAAATTCCTAGAAATGTATAAATATTAATTTTTTCTTCTTTAACCAAAAAATATGCAAGAAAAACTGTAGTTATAGGCATAAGTCCCATAATAATTCCTGTAAGATTTGTATTTATAGTTGTTTCTGCCCAACTTACTAAAACAAACGGTAATACATTACCAAGCACTGCAAGATAAAAATAATTGATAATATTTTTTTTTTTTAATGGTAATGATATTTTTTTTATTTTTAAATAAATAAACAAACATAATGTAGCAACAGACATTCTTAAAAGGACTGCTGTAATAGGGTGTAGCGATATAACTGTAAATTTGATAAAAAGAAAAGAACTTCCCCAAATTAATCCTAAAATAAAGAGCAAGAAAATACTTAAATTATTATTAATTTTTTCCACTTATTTAACGTAATAAAAATTATGTTTTAACAATGTTTTTTTTAGCAATTCAACAATTTCTATTCTTTCTTCTGGTTTTAAAAAAGAGCCTATAGTAATTGATTTATTTTTTGAAATAATTTTAATTTTACTTGAATGACTATTAGGATTTAAAATTTTTATATTTAACCAATTAGGATTAAAAATATAAATTTTTTTTAATTTTTTTGGTCCATATTTTTTAATTATTAATTCTTTTTTTGTTAAGTGAATAACTTCATATTCTTTACCTTTTCTAAAATTTATTTTAAAACAAATGTAAACTAATAAAACATCTAGACCAAAAAAACCAAAAACAGGCCAGGCCCCCTTTTTCATAAAAATAATGCCAGTAATAAAGCTAAATACACACAAAACAAACATGATAAGGAAAAAACCAAGTTTATTTAAACTCCTATATGGTTTTAAGGTTAGAGAATATAAATTTGTGTTCATTATTTTAAATTTTTTTTTTTTATGTAAATTAAAATAGATGGAAAAAAATAATGTAAACATTTTTTTTAAGCGTTTGTCAAAGAAAAATCCTAACCCTAAATCGGATTTGAAGTATTCTAATAATTTTACATTACTTTTAGCAGTCATTTTATCTGCACAATCAACCGATAAAGGGGTTAACAAAGCAACAAAGATTTTTTTTCCTATTGCAAATAATCCTGAAAAAATTTTAAGTTTGGGAATAAAAAAATTAAAATTTTTTATTAAAACAATTGGTTTATATAATACAAAAGCAAAAAATATTATAAATTTAAGTAAAATTTTGATAAATAAATTTAATGGAAAAATTCCTAATAATAGAACAGATTTAATATCGTTACCCGGAGTGGGACGCAAAACAGCAAATGTAGTATTAAACATTGCATTTAACAAACCTACAATTGCAGTTGATACTCATATCTTTAGAGTGTCTAATAGAACAAAAATAGCATTAGGAAAAAAACCTATAAATGTTGAACTAAGATTGGAAAAAATTGTTCCAAAAAAATATAAAAAAATTGCTCATCATTTATTAATCCTACATGGAAGATATGTTTGTAAAGCTCGCAATCCTGAATGTTATAAATGTGTAGTGAATGATTTATGTTTGTTTAAAAATAAAAATTTTAATTTAAAAAAAAATGAAGCAATTTGATCTTTTAGGAATTGGTAATTCCGTAGCGGATGTTTTATATGAAGTCGATGAGGAATTCATTAAAAAAAATAATTTAAAAAAAGGTGTTATGACGCTTATTAATGAAAATAAAGCTGAGGAATTTTATTCTTCACTTAATAAAGGTGTAGAAGTAGCTGGAGGATCTGTTGCTAACACTACAGTTGGATTTGCATCATTATCTGGAAAGCCGGCATTTATTGGAAAAATTAAAGATGATAATTTAGGGAAATCATTTTCAAAAAGTTTAATAAACGCAGGTGTTTTTTATAGAACTGCGCCGCTTAAAAATGGACCAGGGACTGCTAGATGTTTTATTTTTGTGACTCCAGATGCTCAAAGAACAATGAATACTT
>CAZEYC010000039.1:0-6830 GCA_964516965.1 uncultured Alphaproteobacteria bacterium
CGTGAACTGCACCCGATGGTTCGTATCTATGCACCTTTCCAAATTCTGAAATTTTAATTGGTAAATCTTTATAACTTTTGATTCCTTGATTAAATATTTGTATGCATCCAGGACAATTCATTGGTTTTAATGCATAAATACGTCCATCATCTGGTTCAACTGTAAACATATTTTCTTTAAATTTATCCCAATGACCTGATTTTTCCCATAAAGATCTATCTAACATATCTGGTGTGTTAATTTCTTGATAACCTGCATCACTTTGTTTTTTTCTAAGAAAATTTTTTAAATCTTGAAAAACATTCCAGCCTTTAGCATGCCAAAACACTGATCCTGGACTTTCTTCTTGAAAATGAAATAGATCCATTTCTTTTCCTAATTTTCTATGATCCCTTTTTTCAGCTTCTTCTAATTGCACAACATATGTATCTAAATCTTTTTGAGTTGCCCATGCAGTACCATAAATTCTCTGTAACATTTCATTATTTGAATCTCCTTTCCAATATGCTCCTGCTATTTTTGTTAAATGAAAAAATGATCCAATTCTTCCTGTAGAAGGCGAATGTGGTCCTTTGCATAAATCTAGAAATTTACCTTGTTTGTAAATTGAAATTTCCTCATTTTTTGGAATATCTTTTAAAATCTCTAATTTATATTTTTCACCTTGGTCCTTAAAAAAATTTTCTGCTTTTTTTCTACTCCATGTTTCTCTTTCAAATTTTTCATTCTTTTTAATAATTTCATGCATTTTTTTTTCAATCTTTGTTAAATCTTCAAGATTAAATGGTTCTTTTTTTGCAAAGTCGTAATAAAAACCTTTTTCTATAGGAGGTCCTATGGTTACTTGAGCATCAGGAAATAATTCTTTTACAGCTTCTGCCATCACATGGGCTGTATCATGACGAATAATTTCTAATCCTTTAATACTATCTTTAGTTATAATCTCTATTTCACAGTTATTATTAATTACAAAATTTAAATCTTTTTGTACTCCATCTATTACTATGGCTATTGCGTTCTTAGAAAGACTAGGACTAATACTTTTAGCAATTTCAATACCAGTTACCTTATCTGGGAAATTTTTTTTTGATCCATCTAGAAATTTTATAGAAGGCATAATTAAGAAGATTATAACAAATTACAAATTGTATCCAAAATCATTATCTAAGACATTAACAACTGTTTCTTTAGATAGTTTTCTTAAATCATCATGTTGTATAATTTTTATTATTTTTCTTTTATTTGTTGTCCTTGGTGCACATCTAATAGGATTAGAATCATTAGAAAATAAAACTAATGTATTACATCCAGACATTGCTATTGCATGCATTGGCCCCGTATCATTACCTATTGCTAAATTTGCATCCCTAGATAAAACACAAATATCTTGAATAGTTGTTTCATCTAATAAATTCACACAACCAGTTGCATTCATACAAATAAATTTAGCAATTTCATAATCTTCTTTTTTACCTATTACAACTGGCGTTATGCCTTTATTAATAAATTTTTTAGCTATAAATGCATAATTTTGTTCGGACCATCTTTTTTTTAAGCGATGTGATGAAGAACCGGGTGAAATTATAATATAAGGGCTTTGAATATTAAAATTTCTATTATTTTTCACCCAAGATAAATCAGTTAATTTTATATTAGCAATTCCAATATCATTCAATTGTTGTTTATGCCTTTCTATAGTGTGAATTTGATTTCTATTTCTGTAATTATCAGGATGTGAACAACCAAGTGCTGTTCCTGACCATTCCATCAAAGGTTCTCTTTTAAATCTAAAAAAATTATAATAAAAGTTACTCCTAGTAGAAGTTTGTAAATCATAAACTCTATAAAAATTCTTTCTTCTTAACTGCCTACATAAACCCAACATTTTATTTAAATTCCAAATTGAGGGTCTGTTGTCAATTATTATTTCATCAAAATAATTACTATCATTAGCAAAATCTTTAAATGCACTCGATGTTAACAATACTATATGGTCTCTAGAATGATGTTTTCTAATAGATGCGCATGGTCCTAAAGATAGAATAAAATCTCCTAAAGCTCCATGTTTAATAATTAAAACTTTATTTTTTTCTCTCATATTTTATTTATTAATTAAAGAATTATATAATTTGAAATTCGATTCACACATATTATTAATATTATATTGTTCCCTAACCAAATGATATGCCAATGAAATAATTTTCTTTTTTTTTTTCTTTGTCAAACAAAGTATGTATTTTATTTTATTTGCTAAATCGTATTCGTCTGATGGATTAAAAAGAAATCCATTATAATTATGTTTTATTAATTCAACAGATCCTCCGTGTGCGCTAGCAATGATAGGTCTTTGCATAGCTTGAGCTTCAATAATAATTCTTCCAAAACCTTCTGGTTTTTCTGCTGGTGAAACAACGATATCAGATAATTTATAAGCTGCGGGCATATCTGAACATTTTCCTGCAAATTTAACAACATTATTTAGTTGATTTTTATCAATAAACGAAATTAATCTTTCACCTATTTTAGAGTTTTCCTTAATAGAACCTACCATTAAACACATAAATTGATTTTTTTTATCTTTTTTTAAAACAGAAATAGCTTTCAAAAGAGTTATATGTCCTTTAAAAGATGCAATTCTAGAAGGAAATAAAATTATTGGAATTCCATCAGGAATTTCCCAATTTTTCATTAAAACTATCATTCTTTTTGTAGAAACTTTATTAACATTATATTTGTCTAAAGCCACTCCTCTTGGAATAACTACAATATTTTCTTTTTTTTTCTTGGTAAATTTAAAATTATTAATTAGGTATTTTTTTATATATTTTGATATGGCTATTGTTTTATAACCTTTAGTCATAATTGAATTATAAAATCTTTTTAATACATTCTGATTCTGGTAAGCGCCATGAACAGTAGTAATAAATTTAATTCCCCTTAACATTTTACAAGCAATAAACGCACTCCAAGCAGGAGCCCTACTTCTGGCATGAACAATCTTTATATTTTTTTTTTTTATCACCCATATCAATAAAAAAATATTATAAAAAATTATTAGTGGATTCTTTGTTTTTAAAGGTAATTCGATATGCTTGATGTCATTTAAAAGTAGTTTTTTTACTAAAGATCCTGAAGAAGATGCTACTATAGTTTTCCAACCCATTTTCTTCATAAATAAAGCAATTTCCACTGTTCCTTCTTCAGCTCCTCCCATATCTAGACTTGGTAAAACTTGAAGTATTATTTTCTTTTTTTCTATATCCATACAAATTTAATATTAAAATTTTTATAAAATAGTGTATAATGATTTTGTGTCGGGAAACATAAAAAAATTGTTATTCTTTTTAAGGAATAAAGTCAAATGCTTTTTTCTTTGGCTTCTTGTTCCTAGAGAAATAATTCTTAGACAAAGAGATAAAATTTATAACCTTAAATTGTCTACTAAAATACAAGGTATAGCGCTATCTTTTCTATTGATTGTGACAGGTTGGTTCGTTTACTCAAGTATGTTTTTTGTAAAATTTGAACAGTTGATTTCTTTAAAAAACCAAACTATTTCTGAGCTTAATGATAATTTATTAATTGCAAAAGAAGATCAGCAAAAATTAGGTACTTTAAAAGAAAAATATGATACAACATTAAAGGCTTTTTTAAAAAATACTGAAAATAGTTTAGAAAATTTAGAAAAGCTAATTGTTTCTACTGGACTTAGCCCTGATGAATTGATTAGAAGATCAATTAGAGAAGTTCCAACCGGTGGTCCCTTTATACCAGATATTTCTGAAGAAAAAAATTCATTATTTAAATTTAAAATTAAACCAAATCTAGAAAAAAGTAATTCAAACATAGTTAATAATAATATTAAAAGATTAGAGGCACTACAAAACATTATGCCTAGTATTCCATTAGCCGCTCCATTAGATTATTATTGGGTATCAAGCAACTATGGTAAAAGAAAAGATCCTATAAATGGAAGAAATGCTCTTCATTATGGAATTGATTTAATAGCTCAAACTAGTACTAAAATTATGGCTACTACTTCTGGCATCGTAACTTTTTCTGGTAAAAGATCTAAATATGGGAAAATGGTTGAAATTGATCATGGTTATGGAATAAAAACTAGATATGGTCATTTGCATAAAATAACTAAAAAAAAGGGAGAAGTTGTGGCTTTTAGAGAAGAAATTGGTAAACTAGGATCATCTGGAAGAGCAACTGGACCGCACCTTCATTATGAAGTTATATATGATTACAGAGCTCTAAATCCAGCAAAATTTATTAATGCAGGTAAAAATGTTTTTAAAAAAAGATAAAGATAAAAAAAAAGCTAATTATAATCCGCCAGATCCAAAGCTTTATAAAGAAATCTCAAAAGATAGAGGTGAAATACCTTCTATAATAAGTGAAAATTGTGATTGTAGTGGAAATGTAAAAACTGATGGAGAAATACAAATTGATGGCTCTATAAAAGGAAATGTTTCTGCAAAACAAATAGTGATAGGAGATTCCGGAGTTGTTCGTGGAAATGCAACAGCAAGTTTCTTTAGAATTTGTGGAAAAATTGAAGGTGATGTCAGAGCTGAAACAGTTGAAATTACAGAAGTAGCTACAGTTAAAGGAAATATCTATAAGAAAAGTATTTCTATTGAACATGGCGCAAATATTACCGGAAATATTAATCAATTAGAAAGTGCAACGGCAAAAATTTTTAAAATCCAAAGAAAAATAATGAAAGAAGAAGACTAAAATAAAGTTTCACGCTAGTTTTTTTTCAATTTCTTTTTTATGTCGACTTGATATTGGATGTTCCAATTTATCAAGTATTTCTAAAGGCACTACTTGTAAAAAATTACTTTTTTCTTTTTGCCAATTATTTAAAATAAATTTTGCCAAATTCGAGCCGGTAAATTTTAAATGTTGTTTTATAAAACTTATTAAAATTTCTTCCCAATATGGGATTACAATTTTTTGAAAAATAACAGTATCATTATTAACAAAATTTTTAAAAACATTATTCGGATCATAAATAAATGCCATGCCACCAGTCATGCCAGATGCAAAATTATCACCTACTTTTCCTAAAATTATAATTTTACCCCCTGTCATATATTCACAACCATTATTGCCACATCCTTCGACTACAGCATTAGCTCCTGAATTTCTTACAGCAAATCTCTCACCCGAAATACCATTAGCAAAAAGACTCCCCGAAGTTGCTCCATATAACACTGTATTACCTAAAATAGTATTATCTTGAGGTAAAAAACCTTCTATTTTTTCAGGTTTAATAATTATAGTGCCGCCAGATAAACCTTTACCAACATAATCATTAGCATCACCACAAATTTCAATTTGTATTTGTTTGATCATAAAAGCTCCAATTGATTGTCCAGCACTGCCTTTTAAATAAATTTTAAATTTTTTTTGAGCAATTTGACTCTTCTTTAAATTTGAAATTAAAAATGAAGATAATCTTGCACCCACAGCCCTGTCAGTATTTTTTATATTATACTTTAAAGAAAATGCGTTCTTCTTATGTAAGTTATTTTTAATATCTTTAATAATATTTGCATCTAAGGTATCTAACACCTCATTTCTCTTTACAACGGTATTATAAATAGGATTTTTTGAAACTGCTTTGACCAATAAAGAATTTAAATCTAAACCATCAACATTTTTACAACCTTTATTAACTTGTCTAAGTAAATCTGTTCTTCCAATAATTTCATTAATTGATTTAATGCCTAAACTTGCCAATATTTCTCTCGTTTCTTGTGCTATAAAAGAAAATAAATTAATTACTTTTTCTGGTGTTCCTTCAAATTTTTTTATAAGCTCAGGTCTTTGTGTGCATAGCCCTACTGGACAAACATCACTATGACATTGTCTTACTAATATGCAACCCATAGCTACTAAAGAAGTTGTTCCAACTCCATATTCTTCTGCTCCCAAAATTGATGCTATGACTATATCTCTACCTGTCTTAATACCACCATCAGTTCTTAAGCGAACTTTATGTCGTAAATTATTCATAACTAATATTTGATGAACTTCTGATAACCCTAATTCCCAAGGAATTCCCGCATATTTAATACTTGTTTGAGGACTTGCGCCTGTTCCTCCTGAATGTCCTGATATTAAAATTGTATCAGCTTTAGCTTTTGCAACTCCAGCAGCAATTGTTCCAATTCCTGAACGAGCAACTAATTTTACACAAACCCTAGCTTTTGGATTAATTTGTTTTAAGTCATAAATTAACTGTGCTAAATCTTCAATTGAATATATATCATGATGTGGTGGTGGTGAAATAAGAGTTACTCCAGGAGTTGAATGTCTTAATTTTGCAATTTCTTTTGTAACCTTAAATCCTGGTAATTGACCTCCTTCCCCTGGCTTAGCTCCTTGAGCCATTTTAATTTCAATTTCATCACAAGTATTTAAATACTCTGCAGTTACACCAAATCTTCCTGAAGCAATTTGTTTAACTCTAGAATTCTTACTATCTCCGTTATCAAGTCTTATAGTTCTTTTAGGATCTTCTCCACCTTCACCACTACAAGAGGACCCTCCTATTCTGTTCATAGCAATGGATAACGTTTCATGAGCTACAGTAGATAAAGCTCCTAAAGACATACTGCCTGTACCAAATCTTGGAAAAATATTTTTTAATGGTTCTACTTTATTAATTGGTATAGTTTTCTTTATTTTGCGAAACAAAAATAAATCTCTTAGATTAATTGGGGGGAGATTATATAATCCTTCAGTATAATTTTTGTAAATTTTATAAGAATTTTCGTATACAGCTGTTTGTAAAGTATGAATTAAATTTG
>CAZEYC010000040.1:0-6704 GCA_964516965.1 uncultured Alphaproteobacteria bacterium
CTTTAGGTGATGTCCTTGCTAGATTTAAAAAAAATCAAGGCTTTAATGTTTTGCATCCAATGGGTTGGGACTCTTTTGGTTTACCAGCAGAAAATGCAGCTAAAGAAAATAATGTCCTACCACAAGCATGGACAATCAAAAATATAAATACTATGAAAAAACAATTAAAAGAAATGGGCCTTAGCTATGATTGGAACCGAGAAATTTCTACCTGTGATAAAAATTATTATCATCAAGAACAAAAAATTTTTTTAAAATTTTTAAAAAAAGATCTAGTTTATAAAAAATCTGCATTTGTTAATTGGGATCCTAAAGAAAAATGTGTTTTAGCTAACGAGCAAGTAATTGATGGTAAGGGTTGGAGATCTGGGGCAAAAATTGAAAGAAAATTAATGTCTCAATGGTTTTTAAGAATAACAAAATATGCAAATGAATTAGAGGGTTCATTAAAAGATTTAAAATTATGGCCTGACCAAGTAAAATTAATGCAAAAAAATTGGATTGGAAAATCAAATGGGCTTAAAATAAATTTTTATACTGAAGATAAAAAAATAATTAATGTTTTTACAACAAGACCAGATACATTATTTGGTGCATCTTTTATAGGAGTTGCTCCCTCACATCCTTTTTCTAAAAATTTAGCAAAAAAAGAAATAAAACTAAAAAAATTTATAAAATTATGTGACAAAAATTCTGCTTTACAAGAAGAAGAATTTGAAAAAATTGAAAAAGTTGGTTTTAAAACAAATTTGTATGCAATTAATCCTGTCACAAAAGAGAAATTGCCAATATTTGTAGCAAATTTTATCATTATGGATTATGGAACTGGAGCAATTTTCGGTTGTCCAGCACATGATCAAAGAGATTATGATTTTGCAAAAAAGTATGAGTTAAAAATTAAAAAAGTAATTAAATCTTCTTTAAAAACACAAAATCATGACAAAGCATACACCGGAGATGGAATTTTAATAAATTCAGAATTTCTTAATGGATTAAGTGTAAATGACGCCAAAAAAAAGATAACAACTTATTTAGTAAACAAGAAATTAGCAAAAAAAGAAACAATTTATAGGCTTAAGGATTGGAGCATTTCTAGACAAAGATATTGGGGTTGCCCAATCCCTGTAATGTATACAAATGATGGAAAAATGATATCAATTCCAGAAAAAAATTTACCTGTAGCTCTCCCTGAAGAAGTTGATTTTTCTAAAAGCGGCAATCCACTGAATGATCATCTGAACTGGAAATACACAAAATGCCCCAAAACAAATCAAGCAGCAATTAGAGAAACTGAAACATTTGATACTTTTTTTGAATCTTCATGGTACTTTGTTAGATTTTGTTCGCCAAATTCACAAAAAATTGTAGAAGAAAGTGAAGCCAATTATTGGTTGCCTGTAGATCAATATATTGGTGGAATTGAACATGCAATTTTACATCTTTTATATGCAAGATTTTTTACAAGAGCACTTTATGATTGTAATTTAATAAAAATTAAAGAACCTTTCAATGGACTATTAACCCAAGGCATGGTTTGTCATAAAACCTTTAAAGATAAAAATGGCATTTGGAAAAGTCCTGAAGAAGCAAAAAACATAAAAGGAATTGAAACTGGAAAAAGTGAAAAAATGAGTAAATCCAAAAAAAATGTAATAGATCCTGATTTTATACTTGAAAAATATGGTGCAGATACAGCAAGATTTTTTATGTTATCAGACAGTCCTCCTGAAAGAGATCTTGAATGGACAGATAACGGAATTCATGGTGCTTACAAATACTTAAATAGAATTTGGGATTTAATTATTAAAAATATTACAATATTAAAAAGAGTGGGAAATTACATAGAAAATAAAGAAGATAAAGAAATGCTAATAACGCTAAATGAGACTATACATATGGTCACACAAGATTATGAAAAATACCGGTTTAATAGTGCAATTGCAAAAATAAGGGAATTTACAAATGTAATTTTAGAAAAAGAAAATGAATTAAAAAATAACAATTTATTTTTTAAAAAAATAATAGAAGCCGTAATTAAACTTCTATCTCCAATAACACCCCATATTGCAGAAGAAATGTGGTTCTTAATAGGAAATAAAAATTATATAATTGAATCTACATGGCCAGAAGAAAATACTAAATTTTTAAAAAAAACTGAGGTAATTATAGCAGTTCAGATAAATGGAAAATTAAAAGGAACAATTAATTTACCGATAGATACTTCGTCTAGCAAAATTGAAAAAGCAGCGTTGTCTTTGCCTTCTGTTATAAAAAAAGTTGGTAAAAAAAAAACAAAAAAAGTAATAGTGGTTAAAAACAAAATTATCAACATAGTGCTTTAAAAAATGAACAAAATTAAATTATTTGTAAAATTAGTTTTAATACTGTTGTTATCAAATTGTGGGTATTCTCCAATTTATTCAAATTCTAATTTAAAGAATAAAGAACTACAGGCTATTAGTGTTAAAAATATCAAAGATAGATCTGGTCAAATACTAAAAGCAAATTTAACAGATAAACTTAATCCTAATGGAAAAAAATCCTTAACTAAATATTCTCTTGAAGTTGTTCTTTCTGAAGGAAAAGAAACTATAGGACATAGAAGAGATAAGTCGGCTACTAGATCAAATTTAATATTGAATGTTGAATATGATTTAAAAGAAATGAAAGGAGGAACGTCCATTCTAAAAAAATCAATATTAGTTACATCTAGCTACGATATAGTTGAATCACTATATGCCACTATCGTTGCTGAAAAGGATGCAAGAAATAAAGGTTTAAAAATTATAAGTGATAATATTGTAAATGATTTAGCAATTTTTTTTAAAAAGAATAATTTATGAAAATAAAAGCATATGAAATAATTGAGTGCCTAGTAAAAAAAAAATTTTCAAGTTATTTAATTTATGGCCAAAACAAAGGATTAATTAACGAAAAAATAAATCAAATAATCTCAAAATATAAAGAAATAAATAAAAATATTGAAATTATAAAATATGATTGCCAAGAACTATTGGATAATCCAGACAAACTTTATAATGAATTTAATACTTATTCTTTAATTAAAAACAAAAAAGTAATTCATATTTTAAATACAAAAGATTCTTTAATAAATATTATTTCAGAATCAATTATACCAGGCAATATAAATCCCTTTTGCTTAATTTTATTTGAATCAGATGAGTTAAAACCAATTTCAAAAATAAGAAAATTTTTTGAAAAAGAAAACCATGTTGGAATATTACCCTGTTATTACGAAACAGAAAATGATGTAAAGGAATTTATTTCAAAAAAATTTAAAGAAGAAAAAATAGATATTTCTGAAGATTTAAAAATATTATTAGTCAAACATTTAGGTGTAGAAAGGAATGTTATAAAAAATGAATTAGAAAAAATTATTTTATTTTTAAAAGATAAAAGAAATTTTTCTGAAAAAAACATAGTTGAATGCTTAAGTGATAATTACAACTTTAATTTAGAAGATTTAAATTATAGTGTTTGTGACTCGAATTTAATTAAATTAGATAAAATAATAAATCAATTATATTTAGAAGGAATAAATCCTATTGCTTTGTTAAGATCAGTATCAAAACATTTTCAAAAAATTTTATTCATTAATGAAAAAATTGAAGGTGGATTAAATATTAGTGAATCTATAAAGTTGTTAAAGCCACCAATTTTTTTCCTTTATTTAAATCAATTTAAAAAAAATATCAATTGTTGGAAATCTAAAATTTGTTACAAAATTATTGAAAGAATATTTGATGCTGAACGTCTTTGTAAACTTAACTCAAAAATAGCTAAAATAATTTGTTGGAGAACATTAAGGAATATCTCATCTATTAAATATAAAAAAATTTAATTTTTTAACTTTTGAATTATTTTTTCTCTTTGACTGATAGTTCTATATTCTATTTTTATATTTCCTTTATTATTTTTATCACTAATCGTCAATTTAACACCTAATTTTAAACTTAATTCCTTTTCTAGCAAAGAAGTATCTGCGTCTTTAGTTTTAATTTTCTTTTCTGTTTCAGTTAATTTAAAATTTATGTATTTTTTATTAAAATCTCCTCCCAATAATCCTTCAACATATCTAACAGACAGGCCCTCCTTAATAATTCTTCCAGCTAATTGTGTTGAATTATCATAGCCAACCAAGCATTTAGCATGTCCTAATGATAATTTTTTATCTAAAATATATTGTTTTACTTTTTGAGGTAAAGAAATCAATCTAAGTAAATGACCTATATGACTCCTGCTTTTAGAAATTACATTTGCTAATTGTTCTTGGGTATAATTAAATTCATTCATTAATCTATAATAGCCCTCTGCTTCTTCAATTGAAGTAAGGTCTTCTCTTTGTAAATTTTCTATTAAACCTGATTCAAAAGCCTTTCTATCATCAAGGTTGGAAATAATTACTGGAATTTCATTTATATTAGCCAGTTTACAAGCTTTTAATCTTCTTTCCCCAGCAACTAATTCGTAACTATTGTTTTTTTTTTTTCTAATTATTATTGGCTGAATTAAACCAATTTTTTTTATTGAATCGGCTAGTTGATTTAATGCTTCATTATCAAATCTTCTTCGTGCCTGGAATTGACCAATGCTTATTTTGTCAATAGATACCAAATTATCTTTATTTTCTAATTTTTTATAGTCAAAATCCTTTTCATCTGATTTTATTAAAGCAGAGAGTCCTTTTCCTAATCTTTTTCTTTTATTTTGCATAAATACTATTCATTAACAGCTTTCTTTTTTTCTTGTTTTAAAAATTCTTTTGCTAAATGCAAGTAGGCTTTTGACCCTTTACAATTTACATCATATATTAAAACAGGCTTACCAAAGCTCGGTGCTTCTGATATTCTAACATTTCTTGGTATAACAGTTTTGTACACTTTTTTTCCAAAAAAACCTTTAATATCAGAAGTAACTTGTTCTGTTAATGAATTTCTTTTGTCAACCATAGTTAAAACCAGTCCTTGAATAGCTAAATTAGGGTTATATGTTTTTTTAACTCTATTAATCGTATGAACTAAATGACTTAATCCTTCAAGTGAATAAAATTCACATTGCATTGGAACAATAACTGAATTTGAAGCAGTAAAAGCATTTATAGTTAAAATACCAAGTGCTGGCGGACAATCGATTAATATATAATCAAATTTTTCTTTTATATTCTCTAAGGCATTCTTTAATCTTACTTCTCTTAGTTCTTCCCTTGCAAGTTCAACTTCAGCTCCTGAAAGTTCTAAAGTTGAAGGAATTAGTTTTAATTTAGGTATAGAAGTTTTGTAAATTGCTTGATTTATTTTCCCAGAATCATGAAGAACATCATAAATATCTAATCTATTATCATTTTGTTCAAACCCAACCCCTGTTGAAGCATTTCCTTGTGGATCTAAATCTATCAAAAGAACTTTTTTATTAATTGATACTAATGCAGTTGCTAAATTAACTGCTGTTGTAGTTTTTCCCACTCCGCCTTTTTGGTTTGCGATAGCAATTATTTTAGGATTTTTCATTTTATTAATTAATAATAATTATAAAGAGTTTAAAACAATAAAAAAATTATTTTTTCATAATGTTGTTAATAACTAGTACTCTACTATTTATATCTGTTATGCTTCTAACGCATCTAATATCAAAAAAATATTTTTTTTTGGCTTTTTGAATTTCTTTATTGAAAGTTTTTCCTTTTAAAAAGATACATTTTGTATTATTTTTCAAAAAATTTTTTGATAATTTCATCAAATTGTCTAAAGAACTTACTGCTCTTGCAGAAATAAAATCAAAATTTTTATTTGTTTTTAAATTTTCTATTCTTGAATGATGAATAGAAATATTTTTTAAATTTATTTTATTTTTTACTTCATTTAGGAATGTGATTTTTTTTTTATTAGATTCTACAAGAGTAAAATGATTATTTGAACAAATTGCACAAACAATACCAGGAAACCCAGCTCCACTTCCAATATCAATGATTGTTTTATTGTTCCCTATTATTTTTAAAATTTGATATGAATCTAAAACGTGCCTATCCCAAATAAATTCTACTGATTTTATACTAATTAAATTAAATTTTTCTTGCCAAACATTTAGTAAATACAAATACTTATTCAACTTATTTAGTTTATAATCACTTATTTCAGTTTTTTTTTGAAATTCTTTTTCTTTTAAGCAATCCACTTGTTTTTAATTTTAGATGAATTTTTTTTTTTATTTAAAAATCTTAATAAATTTATTATTGCAGCTGGTGTAATACCTGAAATTTTTGTTACTTCATTTAAATTTTTTGGTTTTATATAATTTAATTTTTCTAAAACCTCATTAGATAAATTTGGAATTTTATTAAAATTTATGTTTTCAGGGATTGTCATGGTTTCTTCTTTTTTAAGATCTTTAATATCTTGAATTTGCCTTTCAACATAACCTTTATATACAGAATTTGTCTCTAGTTCCTCGAAAATATCATTAGGTACGTTTTTAATATTTGGCCATATTCTTTCTAATTTTTTCCTATTAACATTTTTAAATACCAAAAGTTCAAAAATATTTCTTTTTTTACCATCAAGATTAATTTTAATACCATATTTTTTTAATTTATTAGGTGTTATAGTTATTTTTTCATATTCTTTTTTTATTTTTTCCAATAAAGACTTTTTTTCTTTAAATTTTTTTGCTCTCTCATTCGAAATACA
>CAZEYC010000041.1:0-6530 GCA_964516965.1 uncultured Alphaproteobacteria bacterium
ATGTTTGTTTTTTGTTTTTATACTTATTTTAGCATGCAATTCTAGTGAAATTGGTAAAATAACTCGATTGGCCATGTCTAATGCATATTTATCTGTGTCAGTATATGTCGCAATTACTCTTTTTGTATTTCTTAATTTGGAAAAGTCAAAAAAATATTCGTTAAGTAATTTTTTTAAAAAAAATGTAAATATGCAAATTCCTATCGCAGCTTTTCTCGGAGCTATTCCTGGATGTGGCGGAGCAATAATTATAGTCACTCAATATTTACAAGGCAATATTACTTTTGGTTGTTTAGTTGCTGTATTAACTTCTACTATGGGTGATGCTGCATTTTTAATTTTAGCCAAAGAACCAACAAATGCATTTTTAATATTTATAATTTGCATGATTGTTGGTATTTTTACCGGATATATTATTGATCGAATGGTCAAAAACAAATATTCAAAGAAAGAATCTTTTAAAATAAATTTAAAATTAGATGAAATTGACAATAAATATTATTTATCTCTTTATAAACTTTGGTTCGTAATTTTTATTCCTGGTTTCTTTCTTGGAATTATTAGTCATTTACAAATTGATTTATTAAAAATATTCAATTTTGATATTAATTATTTTTTTGGTTTTTTTGCAGCTTTATTAGGAATTTTTATTTGGTCTATTAATCCATATTCTGATAAAGATATCTCACTGGATAATTCAAGAAATACAAAATTAAAATCTATTGATTTAACAAATTTTATCACTGTATGGGTTGTTGTTGGTTTTTTATTTTTTGATCTTGGAATATATCTTACCGGATTTAACATTAAAAATTTATTTGAAGTTATATTACCTATTACTCCATTAATTGCTGTTTTTATTGGTGTAATTCCAGGTTGTGGCCCACAAATATTAACTGCAACATTATATTTGAATGGCCATATTCCTTTATCAGCAGAAATTGGCAACGCAATTTCAAATGATGGCGATGCATTGTTCCCTGCAATTGCAATTTGTCCTAAAGATGCAATATTAGCAACAATTTACAGCACGATACCTGCTTTATTAGTTTCTTATTCCTATTTTTTTTTGATTGAGAATTAAAAAATAGACAAAATAGTTTATAAATATTTAATTAATTTAGAATTTTTTAAAGAATAGATAATGTTTTTTGTTATGAAATAATAACCTTTTGGCATTGGATGATTATTATCTTTCCAGTGCAAATTTCCCAAAAAATCTTCTTTTGTAATTATTTCTTTTTTAAAAAATTTCTTATGTAAATTTTCTAGATATTTTGACTTGTCTATATAAATACTATTTTCAGTATTAATTTTTTTTGAAAATAAATATAAATTTTTAACATATTTATTGTAGTGTTCCTTTATTATTTCACTTGTTTTTACATATGGATAAATTGGTTGAATAAGTACTTTACAACTGTTTTCTTTACATATTTTATCCATTTCTTTTATTATATATTTTGTTAAAAATTTTCCTGCTTCTTCAGTTCTAGACTTAATATATTCATATTTATTAATTCCTATTTTTCTAAAGAAAAAGTTTTTTACGCGACCACATTTAAATTGGAAATAAAGCCAAATAGCATGGCCTTTCATTCTTTTTAATAAACTTAGTTTTTTAAAATACTTTGTTTCTTTAGAATTTGATTTTATGTCTATGTATGATATTTTTTCTTTTTCTAAATAAGCAAATGATTTATAAAGTTTAAAAGGTAATGATATAGATTCTATTAATTCAATTTTATTTTTTTCTTTATTTTTTTTAAAAAAAGGTCTATGCACCATATCGAGTAAAGCATTTTGTTGAAAATCTCTGCTAGTTACATTGAACAAGTAAACGATAATTTTTGGTCTTGCTATTTTTATATCTTTTTTAATTTTTCTCAAAGTTTGTAAATTACTGAAACTACCAACACCAATATTAGCAACTGTTTTTTTTAATTTTTTTGCAAGATTACTTGCTATTGTAAATTTATTTTCACTTCCTTCTCCTAAACATACTGAATCTCCACAAAGCATAATGTCAACTTTGTTAGCTTTTTCTCCTAGCTTACTAACTCTCCATCCAAGGTTATTTGTAAAGTAATTTTCTTTTGAATATTTTCTTTTAAAAAAAACATGGCAATTAGGAGATAAAGTGTGACCTAAATATTTATCAGGTATATAAAGAATATCTCCATGCTCTTTTGCCTGTACTTTTTTATATTTACTCATTTTTAAAATTTTATTCTTGTCAGAAATTAAAAGATTGGATAGATATCTTCGTCATCTTTCTTTTTTTTATGATTCTTCTTTTTAAAAAGATTTAAGAATTTATTTTTTAATTTTTTTATGAAATTTATCATTTTTTATATATATATGTTTTTTTCTTATTAAATTAAAGAGGTATATAATATCTATGAATTATAGCATGTATAAAACATTCCATATAATGCCATGTAAAATAATATTTTGGATATTTTATAGAAATACCTTTTATTCCATTCTCTATAAGAGTTGTGCTATAAGATAATTGTTTACCTTCTGCTTTATGTTTCCAAAAAAGGAAAGATTTTAAATTTCTGGCTCTATATCCTACTTGTATAAATTTATTACAGTGTTTTAATATCTCTTTTTCATTTGTTGCATTATTCATATTTTTTGTAATACGAGGTGGAGCGTTAGATACAACGATTACATCAAAAAAAGCAGAAGGATTTTTTTTAAAATAGTTTTTATAATCATCGCATATGTATTGAACTTCAGGAAAAAGCTTTTTAGCTGTCATAATAGCTTCTTTATTAATATCTAACCCAATTGTTTTATTCATACAAGCATCTTTCATAATCCAAGTGCTAACACCAAAACCACAACCAATCTCTAACAAACTTTTAGCTGGTTTTTTTTCTAAGTAGTCAAATACAGCATGATAAGTTTCACATATCCATCTCATACAATTCTGACCTAAAAGAGGATTGTGTGGTTGAAAAGAATATTTTGTAAAAGTATAATTCAAATCTATACTTCTTTGTTTTATCATACTGGCAAATTTATTCATAGATCCAATATTTCGAAAATAATCATTTATTTTTCTTAATTTTTTAAAATTTTTAAAAATAATTTTAGAATATATTCTGCTTGTAAAAGACATTTATTTTTTTGCCATTCTAATTTATTGCTTAACAAATTCAGTTAGTATTTTTTTATATAATTTTATATTATCAATTTCAATTCTTGATTTATTTTCTATTCGTTTTTTTTCTTTATTTTTTAATTTTACTAAGTTATACATTTTTTTAACTAAAAATTTATCATATTTAAGTTCACAAAAATTCAAAATATTCTTGATTATTTTTTCAGGTTTATTGATAAGCATATTGTTATCTACAATGTGAATATTAGAACTTATATTTTTATTTAATAAATATTTTTCAACAATAAGTTTGTAAATTCCACTCCATTGCAATAAATAACCACTTATATCATCTCTTTTTCTCCAATAACGTTGAATTTGTTTAAAATTATTTTCATTAATATACACGGCCCTTCTATTTGGACCAAATTCATAATGACCTAGAATATCAAGTTGTTTCTCTAAATATTTATTTGTTTTTGATAAATCTAAAAATTTTTTGTGTACTTTTGTTAATGAAATGGCTTGTTCCTTAGGACTTCTTATACATACAATAATTTTTGCATTTGGAAATAATTTTATTATATATTCCAATCTAGTTATATTGTAATTTCCTTTAGACAGATATCTTTTTTTTGAACCTCTTACATAAAGAATTTTATTAATATTTTCTTTTAATTCTTTTTCTAATTTTTTATTTAAGAATTTTTTTGATAAAAATTGAGAAGTTGGTTTTAAATAATTATTTTTTAGATTTTTTTTCCAAATAATTTCTTCAAATGGGTCAGGACTATTTGGTCCAATAAATAAACCATCACCATGAATTCTTTTTTTATCTTTTAAGCCAAAATAAAAAATTTTATTAAAAAAACTCCATAAATATGGTATTTCAATATATGGTAAATCTTTATATTGATATGATCCCAAATCAGAATGACAATTTAAAATATGTGTGATAATTGTTGATCCAGATCTAGCAAGACCTGTTACAAAAATAGGTTTGGTAATTTTTTTATTTAATTTTTTTTCAAGTAATAAATTTTCAAAATTACAAACAAGATTTATAAGATTAGGAAATTTATCAACAATTAAATAAGGCAAATGTTGATTAAAATTTTTTATTTTTTTAATTAACTTAAGCAGTTTTTATTATTCCTATTTTTTTTTTTTAGTTAATCTCTTCTTTTTCTTTTTATCTATTAATTTTTTTATTGGATATGCAAAAAAACCCAGTATTGCTACAATGCCTATAAAAATAAATGCAATAACATTTCCAATTATTGGTATTAAAGGCCCTAGTGCTAAATAAGCATAAGCTAATTTAGTATTAGTGAAAAAAAATAAACAAAAAATAATGTAAACAGTAGATATTAATTTCATAAAATAAATATAATATTCAATTTTAATAATATTAGTAAAAATTCTTTTTATTGAATTCTTACAATATCTGCCAAATAATATCCTTTGCCTCTATTATTTTCCTTTAATTCTATAATATTTTTTTGTTTACAACTATTTGAAATATATTGTGAATTGCAAATTAATTCAAATAAACGTCCTTGATTATGTTCTTGAACAAAGATTCTATTATCTACAATTTGTAATCTACCACGGTTTTCACTTTCAAAAAAATTGTCATTAGTTGCTTCATAAAAACCAACTAATTTATTTGTTTTAATATCTATTTCTACTATGCGTGATACGCCATTAGGAGGTAATGAAGATTGGTTATCAAAAATTAGAATTGTCCCTTTATTTGTAATTCTTGGGCTATGTTGTCTTGTAAAATTTCCTCTTGTTATCCATTTTATATCATAAGTGTCTTTATCCATAAGAACAACAGCATCTATTTCTCTTAATGAAACTAATAAGTCTCCTATTTTTCCATTAGTAAAGTAGTCAGCATGATTTTGTTTTTTTATTATTCTAACATCATTAATGTGAACAGGATCAAAACATTCTTGTTCTGTATCACCAATTCTTTTGAAATTATTCTTAACCTTTGCTACAACTTTTAAGATTTCAATAGTTTCTAGGTGTTCGCCATTATTATTATCAATTATTTCAATAGTTTCATTCCAAGCATTTTCTCTTTTACAACTTGCATATGGCAAGCCAGAAAATAATTCAGAAATTTCATTTGGCAAATCAAAGAATAATCTTCCAGGTAAATAAATTTTGTCATTAAATGAATCCCCCCAGTGGTGAAAAGCAGATTTATTTTTGAGTTTATTTATCCATATAGGTTCATCTGATTGATTTATGAAATTACTTTTCATAATTAATGTTGTGTCAAAAGAAATGAAGTTATTATTTTTTTGAAAAATAATTGGTACTGAAAAATTTTGAGAATTATCATAAATTTTTATTTCATCTAAATTTTTATCTTTTTTTATATTTATGAGAAATGAGTATTCACTTAAGACAATAAAAATAGGGTATTCAAAATTTAAATCATTTATTATTAAATTTTTTTTAATTTTTTCACGTGTTTCATCAATTATTAATTTATCTACATTTCTAATTTTTTTTTTAAGATTATATAATTTATAACCTAACTTAGTTATTTTTAATTCTTGGAGAACATTTTTCATTTGCTCGTTGGCGTTATATAAATTATTTTTATATGTTGTATATCCAAAAGTTAATGATGAAACAAAAACAATAATTAACAAAGTTATATTTCTTTTTTTTTCATTTATTTTAAAATTTATACCTAAATAAAAAAATAATGAGAACAGTATTAGAATTAAATAAAATTCAAGTTTTTGAAATCCTGAGTAGTTAATATACCATCCAAAAAGACTAAAAATTATAAATGAGGATAGAATAAAAATTATCAGAAGTAATTTGTCAAACATAGTCTTGTATTCTAAAAAAAAACATAAAAAAATAAAAGGTATTTATCTTAATTTGATAAAGTATGTTTTTGAAATAATATTGTAATATAATTTTAAAAATATTTATATTTTATTATCTTTAATTCTATGAAATTTTTGAAGCATATCTTTTTTTATTTATATATTGTTTTTATTTCGCAACCACTACTTGCAAATAAAGTTCTATTTTTAGAAGACAATTTTTTTCCTGAAGGTATAGCTATCTCAAAATATACAGGAGATATTTATGTAGGTAGTTTAAAAGAAAGTAAAATTGTTAAATTTCCAAATGGTAAAAATGATGCAGAGGAATTTATCCCTTCTGCAGCTCATGGTTTATTATCAGTAATTGGTATTATAGTTGATGACAAACATAAAATTCTTTGGGCTTGTTCTTCTAATCCTGGGGTTACGAATTATCCAAGTGATAATCCAGTATCACTTAAAGCATTTGATTTAGATAATGGTGAACCTATTCAAAGTTATGAATTTCCTAATGGTGGTTTTTGTAATGATATTACATTAGACTCAAATGA
>CAZEYC010000042.1:0-6460 GCA_964516965.1 uncultured Alphaproteobacteria bacterium
ATCTCCCTATCAAACATACCGACCTCATCCCATTTTTTGAGAGAAGTATGACCAGAAAAAAAGAGTACTAAATGGATTGATTGTTCCTCAAATAGAGTAATATCTTCATTAAAAACTTATTAACAGAAAATAAGATATCATTTCTTTTGCAATAGTAAATATCTTGTTAGTTTAGGTTTAAAACATGTTAATCGAATTGCATCCTCAGGTGATACATTTTCATACCAACCACGAAGAAAACCATCAGATTCAACTTGTCTAACAGGTGAATATCCTAATTCCTTGAACAAAGATGGCTGTACTTCACCAGCAGATACAAGAACTTTTGTAACAAAACCGTAATTGAAGAAATAACTAAGTTCTGCAGAAAAATCCCGACGATCAGAATAATAATCCGGGTGTAATTCCACTAAAACCAAGAGACCACTTTTAGCTTCTTTCACTGTATTTTTCATACCCCTAAAAATTTCTATTTCGTGTCCTTCGACATCCATTCTAATAAAATCTATTTGAATATTATTCATTGAACAAAGCATATCGATTGAAATTGTTTTTACTTCAATACTTTTATCAAACAAATCACCATTAAATTTATAGAACTCTTCAGTGTTGAAAACTCTATTTAAATTAGATTGTGTTGAGAGAATCATTCTCGCTTTCCCAGTTTTGTCTGAAACAGCCATATTAAATAACTTTATGTTTTTACCATAAGAACACAAATTAGTATTCATTTCCAGTACTTTATAATTTCGCGAATCAGGTTCAAAACTAAATATCTGGCCTTTCTCTTTCAGGATTTGAGCTTCAAGTAAAGGATAAAAACCGATGTTTGAACCACAATCAAGAACTGTCATATGAGGTTTCAAGTATTCCTTGATCAATAAAACTTTATCAGCTTCACGAACTTTGTTTAAAGCCAAAGTTTGAGAAATTCCAGGGTTGGAAAGATCTAAAAACATCTCAAAGTCAATTAAACGTCTTTTTATTATGGACCTCTTTAATATGTTTTTATAGAAATACCAATCTACCTTACGAAAAAATATTTTTATTTTCTCCAAATTCAATTAAATACTATTTTAATAAGTATTCTATTATTATAAACTTATAATTTTATCGATATTTTTTGATGAACTATCGTGATAAAATCCATAATTTAATCGTCTTCTCAAAAAATTCTCTTGGACAGATAAATACTCAGTTCTGTATTCCACAGAACAATACAGCGAATTAAGAGTATCCCGTAATTCTCTTCTATTGTGAGCAATAAGTAAATTTTCATCTTCATTAAGCCGAATAATACTATAAAGATGATTTGACCAATCATTAATGTTATAAACTAATAAAAAGATAGTAGGAATGCCTTTTAACATCGATTGGAAACATGACTGCGATGCTGTAGTTATAAAAATATCAACTAAATCTATCCAGTCATCCAAATTTTCATAACTATTTAATATTTGAACATTATCAGCATTAGAAATTTTATGATATAATTTATTCCCACCACTCGGATGTACTTTTATTAATAACTGAATGTTAGTCTTCATCTTACTCAAAACTTTTAGAATTAATTTTACTTCTCGTACATCATTAATAGAAGCAGCATATAGAACACGTTTATTGTTGTTACTTTTTATTAAATTTTTAAAACTACTTCTTGAAAAAAGTGGGGACCCAGTCAAATAGATTTCCTCAACATTTGAAAATTTATCCATTTCGATTGCTGTTTTTTGACTTTTATTCCATGCAAATACACCAGTGATATAATTAAAATGACCCATTGTATTTAAACGTTTGACGTCGTTAACAATATCAGCATGAGGCAATATAAAGTTCTTGATATTATACTTTTGACAACAAACATGCATTGAACGATCAAAAATACGTCTTACTCGACATCCAATTGTTGAACTTACCTTAATCTCATTCAAAATCTTTTCAAATGTTAAACTGAAAAGAACCGCTTGTGGTAACAAATGCATAAAGATATTTCGTATTCCCACTTGATGTAAGCGGAAAAAATCATAAAGATTAATTGTAAATATATCTTTAATTCTATCTATATTAGTTTCATAAATCTTTATGAATTGATCTTTTGCATTCAAATACTCAGCCATTATTTCTTTTGAAACAAAATTTTCAAAAACCAATACCTTGTTGGAGTCGATTCCTTTTAATTGGTTATCGTTCTCTAATAATCTTGGTACTATTATTAAATGATTATCTAATTCACTCTCATTCATATAACACACAAGTGGCCTAAGATATTGCCTCATATTTGCATATAACACATTATATCTTTTTTTCAAATCAATATTTTGAGTTAAACTATTTTTGTCCAGATTAAATTTAATAGGAATTTCGTTTTTTAATTGTCTGTACATTTTTGTTGAAGAACCCATCCATAGTAGCATAGATTTATAGACAATGTATTCAGCTCTTTTTTTATCACTTATAATTCTTGTTAATAATTCTCGAGCTTGGAAGAAGTATCTTACTGAATCATCAAATCCAGTATGATATCCATATGCCTTTGACATTATTATGTGTGTAAGATCATATTGTTCATACATTGTTGGCATCAAATTATAGAATTTCTGAATGGCCTTAACTACTTTTCTGTGAGCATGCAAACAAATTTCCTCATCAAAAGGTGAAAGCTTGTCGAAAATATTCTTTTTTATTCCCAAAATATACCCTTGAATATGAACAAATTTATCAGCACATACCTTATGTTAAAATATGTGGTTATAATTGGTTTTATAATTTTATTTTTACAATAATCAATTTAATGAAGCTTAATCTTTATAATCAACGTTTTGATTATTAATTTATAGAATATTAGATAATTTTACTCTTGCTATCTAAATTATAATTAATAAAACTCTACTATTGATATAAACGAATCATAGCGATACGATAATATGTGATTATTTAATCTTCTAATTTCTTAATAAATTTCTTCACAATAGAACGAGGATTGGATATATAATTCTTAGAATATTCTGAAAATACACTGTTGTGAATCCCTTCAATAATAACTGGTATGTATTTGATTCCCAGTATTCTAGCCATAGCAAACCTGTGAGATCCTCCCATATTATCTTCAGCTTTTATAACATCTCCAGAAGTCGAAATAAAAACACCGATTTCATCTTCAGTATTATTCCCCAATTCTTGTTGTGTCTTATAACCATTGGCTTTCATATCCGTATAAATTTTGTCTAAAAAAAGGTAATAATCGTTTAGATCCTTCATATTCCTAAATCCTCTGCCGTTGTCCAAACCTGAAACAATCAATTCTTTTTTTAAATGATACTCTTCGCATTCTGTATATGGTTTCCCATGAACATAAATTTCATACATTGATTTGTATCCTTTATTATAATATGAATAATCATTATCTATCAATTTAATTTTCACATCCCATTTACCACTACAGATAAGATGCTCCTATGCCTTAAACACTAATTATCACACAACTAGGGCGGCGGTATTGTATTCAAACTTAAAATATATCAAAGAAAATATTTTCCACATCATGGCTTGATAAAGTTATAATATTATTTTCCATACGATCTTTTGTAAATGATTGTGCAACTAAAAACGGAATCTCATTCTCTTTGACACCCCATGCTTGCAAAGTAAACTTAAGAATATCTAAGGGAATTTTTCTGATATTATCGATCAATTCATCAATACATGTATAATTTAAATTTTCTAGGATTTGTTCTAATTCATTTTTTATAGCTTCTTTATTAATTATCAATAATGGCAATAATGGCATTGAAGACGCTATGCCATGAGGAATCTTGTAATAAATAGTGAGGGGATAACTTATTGAATGAACTGCTGCAGTTTTCGTGTTAGAAAAAGCTAATCCTGCTGTCGTAGCAGCTTCCAAGAGATTATTTCGAACTTTTGCATTATTAAGATTGATTTTTAATGAATCAACGTTATTAAGAATCAAACAAATAGCTGATATAGCAAAAGCGGTTGATGTAGGGTTGGCATTCTTATTCCATATAGATTCAAAACTATGACTTAAAGCATCCATCAACGTTGTAATAGAAATATCTAAGGGAAGAGACAATGCTAAGTTTCCATCTAATATTGCTACATTTGGATACAAATCTAGATTAGAAATTGAGTACTTTTTTTTATCTTTCATATTCCATATTGTCCCCCACATTGTAACTTCACTTGCAGTACCATGTGTTGTGGGTATAAAAATGGATGGAACCTTGTGTGGAAATTTTCCTTTATGATCAATTAATTCATAAATATCTGATTTTCCCAAACAGATGTATGCAATTACAACTTTTGCTAGATCCATGACAGAGCCCCCGCCTAAAGCAATCACACCATCAAAAATATTTTTTTGACAAAATTTGACAGCATTTATGCAATCATCAAAAGTTGGATTACTATCAACATCACAAAAAATAGATTCAGATGGAAAGAATGAATCTAGTTTTAATCGCTTTCTATTACCGGGTGATGTGACTATGACGGGTGAAGATATTTCTAGATTCTCAATATTACTTTGTAATTCATGTAACCAATTTATTGTTTTGATAATTTTTACTGGATTATAGTAATTAGACAAGATAGAATATAAATTTATTTTTTTAGAAATCGCATAAAATTTGCTTTATTTTCAGTTGGCCCAATTGTTGGTCTGCCTAAATTTGTTCTTGAACCTGGACATATTTTAACTTCAAGAAATGATGGACCATCACATGATATGAATTTCATAGTATTTTCTTTTAATTCAATTGGTGTTTCCGCTTTGAACATTTTGTTTGTTCCTAATGCTTCAACTATTGCTGATAGATCAATATTCTGAGCAGCGGTTGCTTGACCACCAACAGATTCATGAACACCATTATTCATTAAAATATGACGGAAATTATTTGGTTTCAAACTTGCGATAGATGTAAGGCTCCCCAAGTGCATCAACATGGACCCATCACCATCAATACAAACAACATTTTGATAAGGTTTGGATAAAGCAATGCCTAAAGCAATGGATGAACAATGTCCCATAGAGCCAACGGTAAGAAAATCCTGTTGATGTGATTGTCCTTTCTTTTCACGTATCTCAAAAATTTCCCTTGATGTTTTCCCCGTTGTAGAAACAATAATAACAGAGTCATCGAGACTTTCTAAAATAATTTCTAATGCTTCCTCTCGTTCCATATGTTGAGTATCAGTTTTTTGAATTTCTTTACTATATTTTTCAAATGTCCCTTTTTTAATTAATAAGACAGTAGGTTTAAAATCATTTTTAGCTATTTCAATGACATTTGATATTTTTTGAGCAACTTCCTCATCCTCCTTTGTAATAACTTCATAGGGGATATCCATTGAATCCAATAGTTCTATTTGAACTTTTCCTTGTTTTATATGTTGAGGCTCATCATTAACACCTGGTGCACCACGCCAACCTATCATCACCACCATAGGTATTGCATATACATCTGTATCACAAAGCGATAGAAGTGGATTGATTGCATTCCCAAAACCAGAATTTTGCATATAAACTAATGGCAGGGATTGTTGCGCAAGATAATATCCTGCTGCTAAAGCAATGGCATTCCCTTCATTGGCGGTAATAATATGTTTATCTTTGGGTATAAAATCATCAATACATAAACAAAATTCTTTTAACAGAGAATCAGGGACTCCTGTAAAAAAATTAATTCCATGGTTAGCTAAATAATTGTAGAAATCAATCGGCTTAATAGCCATCAGTTGACCTCTGGGATTAGCGTAATTATATCTTTGATAGACACGCAGAATTTATCTGATGCTTCTTTTGCTCGGCTATTTTTAAGAATGGACTGTGCCGTGTCAATCATTGCAGGGTATGCTGCGCGTAGTAAATGATTTGCATAAATAATAACATTTACACCTAAATCCCTTAATTCTGATTCAGTCATGTGGGCATAAGTTGAAGGCACGACAACAAGAGGTACTTTAGTTTCAAAATTTTGAAATTGTTTACAGAACTCAATAATTTCTTTACCATCTTTTTCCTTACTGTGAATCATAATTCCATCTACACCGGCATCAATGTATGACTTTGTTCTTAAAATAGCATCAGACATGCCTTTTTGTAAAATTAAACTTTCTACCCGAGCGATGATCATAAAGTCTGATGTAACTTGGGATTTTTTCCCTTCATGAATCTTACGGGAAAAATGTTTGATTGAATCCTGCTGTTGGGGGACAGTTGTTCCAAAAAGTGAATTTCTCTTATCACCAACCTTATCTTCTATTATGATGGCGGAAACACCTAATCTTTCCAACGTTTTAACCTTAAATTTGAAATGATCGATTCTTCCTCCGGTATCGCCATCAACTATGATTGGTTTAGTAGTCACTTCTAAAATTTCTTCAATTGTTGAAAATCGGGAAGTAAAATCAACAAGTTCAGTGTCAGGTTTTCCTTTAG
>CAZEYC010000043.1:0-6394 GCA_964516965.1 uncultured Alphaproteobacteria bacterium
AAACTCACTGTTGTAATTTTATTGTTGTTCCAATTTTTTTGTTTAGAGGAAGACTTTTACAAAATTGTAAAAAAGTTAGGAATGAATTAAGAAATAGAAATAAAAATATCAATTATTATTTAGCACCTCATATAAATAATTATCATAAGATTTCTCAATTAATTAAAATATAGGCTAAAATTTAATTATACAAAAAAAATATGTAAATTATTTTAATTTACATTTATAAATGTTGAATTAATTTTTTTATACACTATACTTTTACTAAATGTTAACAGACAATATAAAATTTAAAAAAGGGAGTGTATGGCTAGTAGGAGCAGGTCCTGGAGATCCTGGCTTATTAACAGTTTTAGCGTTAAAGGCAATTGAAACTGCAGATATAATCTTTCATGACTCTCTTATAGACAATAAGATACTATTATTAGCAAAGCCAGATGCAGAATTAGTTTATGTTGGAAAAAGAGTTGATAAACACTCAATTAGTCAATTAGAAATATCTGAAAAATTAATAAAAGAGTCAAAAAAAAATAAAAGGGTTCTTCGATTAAAAGGTGGGGATCCATTCGTCTTTGGTAGAGGTGGTGAGGAAGCACTTGCATTAACATTAAATAATATTCCTTTTAGAGTAGTTCCAGGAATTACAGTTGGCATTGCTGGACTTGCATATGCAGGTATTCCTGCAACGCACAGAGATTTTAATACATCAATAACATTTATTTCAGCTTATGGAGCAGGTGGCGAAAAACCTAACACTATTGATTGGAGAAGTTTCACCAATACTTCTCAATTAATTGTTGTTTATATGGGTCTAAAGAGAATTCGCTGGGTCTGCCAACAGTTAATAATACAAGGCAGAAATAAGAATGAGAATATTGCAATTATATCTAATGCAACTTATGAAAATCAAAATATTTTTATAACAACATTAGATAATTGTTCAAAAAATATTGACACTAAGGATCTTGCCAGTCCTGCAATTCTAGTTATTGGAAAAAATGTTGTATTAAGTCCAATTCTAAATTGGTTTAAAAAACAAAAACAAGAAAGTTTTAAAGTTAATTTTTCACAAGCATTAAAGGAAAAAAAATATGTCCAATCCAAACGTATCTAATGTAGAAAATATAAAAAATGATAGCGATTATTTAGCTGGCGAAATTGCTAAACAACTCAACGATAAAAGCGCATTTTTTAAAGATAGCGAGGTACAATTGTTAAAGTTTCATGGAACATACCAGCAATTTAATAGAGATACTGCCACAGAATTAAAAACTCAAGGTTTAGAAAAAGAATTTTATTTTATGATACGTGCTAAAGTTACAGGAGGAATCTTAAGTGCCAAACAATACATAGATTTTGATAATTTATCTAATCAATTTTCAAACAAAACTTTAAGAATCACAACAAGACAAACTTTTCAATTTCATGGCGTTATTAAAGGTAATTTAAGAAAAATTATTAATAATGTTGGGAAAATGTTTTTGACAACGTACGGTGCATGCGGAGATGTTGTTAGAAATGTGACTACAATTGCAGCACCGATACAAGATGCCATTCATAAACAGTTGCGACAAGATGCTTTGAAAATATCATCAAATTTTATTCCTGCTAGTAATAGTTATGGACGCATATGGATTAATGGAGAAAAATATGAATATAAAAAAAAAGAAAACACAAAAGAACCTATTTATGGAAAAACTTATTTACCTAGAAAATTTAAAATTGGAATTACAATTCCAGAAGATAACTCTGTAGATGTTTTAACAAACGATGTAGCTATTTTTTCTATTTTCAAAAACCAATCTATATATGGATATAACATTGCAGTTGGTGGAGGTTTAGGTATGACACATAATAAGCCCGAAACATTTCCATATCTTGCCAAATCATTATTATTTTGTGACCCATCTGATTTAATTAATGTTTTAAAAAATATAGTAATAATCCATAGAGATTATGGAGATAGAAAAAATAGAAAACACGCGAGATTAAAATATCTTGTTGCTGAAAAAGGAACCGATTGGATAAAAGAAAAGATAGAAAAGAATTTAAATAAAAAATTCCAAAATTTTAAAAATATTGGAGTGTTAAAAATTAAAGATCATCTCAATTGGCATGCTCAAGGAAATGGGAAATGGTACATAGGTATATTTATTTCTTCAGGCAGAATTGAAGATAATAAAAAACAAAAAATAAAATCTGGTTTAAGAGATATAATAAATAGATTTCAACCTTCAGTAACTTTATCTACAGATCAAAATATTATACTAGGAGATATAAAAGAAGAAGACCGCAAAATTATTGATAATTTATTAATTAAATACTCAATTAAGCAGAAAAATTTGAGTAAAGTTAATCGTTGGTTTTTAGCTTGTCCAGCATTACCAACTTGTGGTTTGGCTTTAGCAGAAGCAGAAAGAGTAAGAGATAATCTTGCAAATAAAATTGATGAAATTTTATTAAAACACGATCTTCAAAATGAGGAATTTAGTATAAGAATTACTGGTTGCCCTAACGGTTGTGCTAGACCCTATGCTGGAGATATTGGCATAGTAGGTAGAACACCAAAACATTATGCATTATTTTCAGGCGGAGATTTTGAAGGTACAAGATTAAATAAAAAGATTTTGGATAAAGTATCATTTGAAGATTTACCAATAGCACTCGAGCAAATATTTATATTGTTTAAAAATAATAGAGATGATGAAGAAACTTTAGGTAATTTTTGTAATAGGATTGGCTTAACTGCACAAATTAAAAAAATTAAGGAGGTGCTACATGATAAAGTTCAATAATTTTGATTTTCAAAACTTTTGTTTAAAATATTCGAAATTAAACGCTGTTAATATTTTAAAAGTTATGATTAAAGATATTTTTCGTGGAAGAATTGTTGTTACTTCGTCATTTGGTGCTGAAAGTATTGTTATTTTACATTTAGTATCAAAAGTAGATCGTAATACTCCAATAGTTTTTTTAAACACGGGAAAACTTTTCCCAGAAACTTTAGAATATGTAGACGAAGTAAGGGAAAAATTAAAATTAAATAAAATTAAAATATTAAAACCAGATCCATATGAATTAAAAATACAAGACAAAAATAACAATTTATACAAACTTAACTCTGATTTATGCTGTCATTTAAGAAAAGTTGTTCCTTTGCAAAAAGCATTGCAAAACTATGATGCTTGGATTAATGGAAGAAAAAAATTTCACGGATTTGAAAGAAAAAATATAAAACAAATTGAAAAGGCTAACGGTTTAATCAAAATTAATCCTTTGTATAGTTGGGATTTCAAAGACATAAAAAATTATATTAATAAAAATAAATTGCCTGAGCATCCATTAATTAAGAAAGGATACAAATCTATTGGATGTATTCCTTGTACTAGTAAAGTTGCAGATGACGAACCTCAGAGATCAGGTAGGTGGAATAATAAAAATAAAACAGAGTGTGGAATACATACTTATAATCCGTTAATTTAGAAAATGAAAAAAGAAAAAGAAATATCATACAAAGTTTCAAGAAAAAGATCTCTTTTCAAAACTATTACATGGAGATGTATTGCAAGTTTGGATACCTTTATAATTGTTTGGTTAATAACACGCCAACTACATTGGGCTAGTTCAGTAGCTGCTTTAGAAATTATAACTAAAACTATTTTGTTTTATTTACATGAAAGAGGATGGAATTATATTACATGGGGCAAATATGTAAACGGAAAATCATTCCCTTGGTGGTATGTTAAAATTTTAAATTCAATTAGAAAAAAAAATGTGTAATATTTATTTAATTTATTGAAAATGCTAGATACTGAAAAAGATTTTGTTACAAAAAAAATTGTAGAAAATAATAATATTTCATACAAAAAAAATATTTCTACATCAAAAAAGATATTAATTATGGGTCTTCCAGGAACAGGAAAAACAACATTATCAAAAGAATTAAAAAAATATTTCCCTGTTGTACATTTGAATGCAGATGAAATAAGAGGTCATTTTGACGATTGGGATTTTTCTAAAGAAGGACGTTTAAGACAAGCAGAAAGAATGGCACGTTTTTCTAACTATGTAACATCCAAAAAGATATTTGCTATCACAGATTTTGTATGTCCATTAGAAGAAACTCGTAGTATTTTAAAACCAGATATTCTTATTTGGATGGATACTGAAAAAAAAGGAAGATTTGAAGATACAAATAAAATTTTTGAGCCACCAAAAAAATTTCACTTTAGAATTTCTACAAAAGATGCTAAATATTGGGCCAAACAAATTAAAGATAAAATATTAAATAATGACTATTAATTGGAAAAAACCAACTGCAATGATGTTAGGCAGATACCAACCATTTCATGATGGTCATAAAGCTTTATTTAAAGAGATCATTAGAAGAACTGGTCAAGTTGTTATTATGATTAGGGATACAGGAGGTACCGATAATTCTAATCCTTTTGATTTTGAAAATGTAAAAAAAAATATCGAAGTTGGCTTAGAGGAATACAAAGGAAAATTTGAGATTATTAAAGTTCCAAATATTACAAATATTTGTTACGGGAGAGATGTTGGATATAAAATTGAACAAATAAAACTTTCAAAAGAAATTGAAGATATTTCTGCTACAAAAATTAGAAAACAATTAAAACCTTAAATTCTTTTTAAACTGTTGGCTGTATTTCTGGTGAATTTACATTTTTCTTTTTATTTTCCACCTTTTTTGTTTTTTTACTTATTTCTTTTTTTATAGTTGGTGATTTCTTTTTAATTTTATTTTTAATATTTTCTTTTGTTTTATTTATAAATTTCTTTTCTTTTTCCTCATCTTCTATTAAAGATTTTGGAAGATCATCATAAATAACCTTATTTTTTTTGTTTGATTCCACTTCTTTAATTATAAAGAAAGGAGGCGCGATATTATTATCAGTAATTAATTTTATTTTTATTTTATTTTTTTCCTCTATAGAATTTATGTAATCAATATTATTTTTTTCAATAAACTCATGTGATTTTTTATGTAAAAAAACATGCAGTTCTTTTACTTTTTTAGAAATATTTAAATATTTTAATTTTTTAAGAATTTTTACAATAGATGATGTTATTGATCTTATAGTACATCTAATACCAGAGATTAAAGTATCTTCCATTGTAGTTTCAATTATACTTGGACCAATTCTTTGTCTAGATACTTCAAGCAATCCAAACCTACTAATTCTTCCCATTTGACACTTTGCTCTATCATATCTTAATGCATCTTTTAATCTTCTTTCTACAAGCATTTTATTTTTATAAATTTCCATGTCTATAAAATCGATAACAATTAATCCTGCAATGTTTCTTATTCTTATTTGTTTAGTTATTTCATCAACTGCTTCAAGATTTGTTTTTAATGCTGTTTCTTCAATATTTCTTTCTTTAGTAGATCTGCCAGAGTTGATATCTATTGATGTTAATGCTTCTGTAGGATTAATTACAAGATATCCACCAGATTTTAATAGAACTTTTGAGTCGTAAATATAATTTATTTTGTTTTCTAGATCATAAAATTCCATAATTGGCATTTTATCATTTTTATATTCTTTAATTTTTTTTGCTTGATTTGGTAATATTTGCTTCATATAAGCGCTTGCTTTTTCATACATTTCTCTACCTTCTACAACTATCTCTTTATATTCCTCAATATAACTATCTCTTATAAATTTCTTTACAATATTCGAGTCTTCATTTATTAAACATGGAGCCAAAGAATTAATAGTAGTTTCTTTTATTGATTTCCATATATTTAATACATATTCAAAATCATTTTTTATTTCTTTTTCAGTACAATCCTGACTAGCTGTTCTAATTATTAAACCCATATCTTTTGAAAGATCACAAGCACTTGCAATACTTTTTAATTTTTTTTTCTCATTAAAATTAGATATTCTTTTTGAAATTTTTATACCTAATGGTTTGTTTGGCATTAAAACACAATATTTTCCAGCTAAACTTAAAAAAGTTGTTAATGCAGCCCCTTTATTTCCTCTTTCGTCTTTTGATATTTGAACTAACATTATTTGACCCTTTTTTATGACTTCTTGTATTTTGTATCTTTTAAATTTTGGGATTTTAGATATATTTCTTGTTTTGTTAGGTTGTGAATTTGAGTAATAATCTTCAACCTCATCTTCTTTGATGTTTTTTTCATTCTTACTATCAGAAGAGGGTATTTTATAGTAATCATCTTTTATTTCATTAAAAGGAAGAAAACCTTGTCTGTTGCCTCCAAAATCTACAAAGGCAGCTTGTAGTGATGGTTCAACTCTTCCAACTTTTGCGAGATATATATTTCCTTTTAATTGCTTTTTATTTGAGGATGTGTCAACTTCAAAATGTTCAATATCTGATCCATTAATAAATGCAA
>CAZEYC010000044.1:0-6362 GCA_964516965.1 uncultured Alphaproteobacteria bacterium
AATTAATAAATCTTTTGATGTTATATTCTTAGATTTAAATAAATTAAATGAATACATAAATTCACAAGTTTCTTTGAGAGAATTAACAGAAGTATTTATTTTTAAAAATAACGGAGCATTAATAGCAAAAGCAGGTTTTACAATCAGCTCAACACCAGATTTAATTACTGAAGGTGAATTAATATCAGCAGAAAATGGAGAAATTATTTTTACTAGTAAAAGAAGTGACAGATTAAGAGCGTTAATAAAACTAAGAGCAATAAAAGATTCGTATTTATCAATTGGGAAATTTGTTGATCCAAAAATAATAAGTCAAGTGAATTCTGTAAAAGTAGCGACTAAATCATATAATGAAGTATTAAGCAAAAGAAAACAAATAGAAATAAACTTCTATATGGTTTTTATTTTAATTTCTCTTTTAATTTTACTTATAGCTATACTTATTGCTTTATATTTTGCCGATAATTTAATAAGCCCAATTAGTAACCTAATTCGAACATCTAATTTAATAAAAAAAGGAAATTTATCTGCTAAAGTTCCTCAAGTTTCAACTAAAGACGAAATGGGATTGCTTATAAAAACTTTTAATCAAATGACAAATACACTTAAAAATCAGCAAAATGAATTAAAAAAGAGAGAAAGAAATAGCGCTTGGTCTGATATTGCAAGGAGAATAGCTCATGAAATAAAAAATCCTTTAACTCCAATTCAATTATCAGCTGAATATTTAAAAAAGAAATCTACATCAAAACAATATTCAGAATATGCTGATACTATAGTCAAACAAGTGTCATCGATAGAAAAAATGGTAGATGAATTCTCTAAATTTGCTAGACTTCCAAGTCCTAAATTTAATAAGTGTGATTTAAATAAACTTTGTAAAGATCTTGTTATATTCCATCAAAATGCAAATCCTAATATTCATTTCAAACTTAAATCAAGAAAAATGGTAGTTGCAAACATTGATGAGTCTCAAATTACTATGGCTTTAAATAATATTATTAAAAACTCAATTGAATCTATTAATGAAAAATATAAAAAAATTAAAAATTTTGGTCATATCACAATTGATATTGTTAATAAATCAAAAATTATAACGATAAAAATTAATGATAATGGAATTGGATTACCTAATTCAAATTTAAAAAATAAAATTTTAGAACCATACATAACAACAAAAAAGAAGGGGACAGGGCTTGGTTTGGCAATTGTTTTAAAAATAATTCAAGAACATAATGGTAATTTTAATATTGCTAATAAAAAAACTAATAACGGTTCAACTTCTTTAATAGAATTACCGAAAAATATATAATAATTAAAAAAAAAAATGAAAAATAAAATCTTAATAGTTGATGATGAATACGATATTTGCGCAACTTTATCAAAAATATTAATTGAAAAAGGGTATGATACAATCCTAGCTAGTAATTCAACACAAGCTTTAAATGAATTAAAAAAAAATAATGTTGATTTAGTTCTTCTAGATGTGTGGCTTGAAAAAAGTAAGAAGGATGGTATTGAATTATTGAAAATCATTAAGGACTACAATCCAAATACCCCTGTAATTCTAATAAGCGGACATGGAAATATTGAAATGGCTGTAAACTCGATGAGAAAAGGAGCTTTTTATTTTGTTGAGAAACCATTTAAATCTGAAAAGTTATTTTTATTAATTGAAAGAGCTTTAGAAAATGCTTTTTTAAGAAGTGAATATGAAATTTTAAAAAGTGAAGTAGAAGAAAATAATAAAATAATTGGTATCTCAAATTCTATTAAATTATTAAAAAAGAATATAGAAAAAATCTCTAGTACAAATGCAAGAATATTTATTTCTGGTGAAATGGGTACTGGAAAACAAATATTAGCAAAAAATATTCATGAAAAATCTATACGTAATAAAAAACCATTTATGGTTCTAAATTGTGCAATGTTAGATAATATTAACTTTTTAAAAGTTTTTTTTGGTGACTATGGAAAACAGAATAAAACAATTGGTATAATAAAAAAAGCTGAAGGTGGCACAATTTTTTTAAAAGAAATTTGTGATATGCCCTATGAAATACAAGGCAAATTTACTAATTTTTTACAAAAAGAAACTTATTCACCAACAGGTGAAAAAGTTAAATTTAGTTCAAATATTAGATTTATATCATCATCTGATAAAAATCCTATTGAAGAAATTGAAAATAAAAAACTCAGAAAAGATCTTTTTTATAGATTAAATGTTACATCTGTAAAAATACCTCCATTAAGAAAAAGAAGGGAAGATATTCCTCATATAATTGATTATTACATAAATAAAATAGTAAGTAAAAAAGGGTTAAATGTAGCTAAATTAACAGAAAATGCATATTCAAATCTACAAACTTTTAATTGGCCAGGTAATAGTAAGCAAGTGGAAAATTTTGTTGAGTGGTTATATATTATGCATGCAAATTTAATAAAAAAAAATATATCAATATCATCAAAAAATTTACCAAAAGAATTATTTGACCAAACATCTGATAAAAATGAAGCGACCCAATCGCAAAAATCATTGATGAACTTGCCTATTAAAGAAGCAAGAAAAACATTTGAAAGAAATTATTTAATAAATCAAGTTGATAGATTTGGAGGAAATATTTCAAAAACTGCAAACTTTATTGGTATGGAAAGATCAGCGCTTCATAGAAAAATTAAAGATGTAGGAGTAAAGAAATGAAAGTAATTATATGTGGTGCTGGTGAAGTAGGTAAAACATTAGCTGAATATCTTTCTAAAGAAAAAAATGATGTGACTGTTATAGATCAATCTTCAGAAAATCTTAAAGAAATCAATGAAAATTTAGATATAAATACATTTCTAGGTTTTGGTTCTCAACCTAGCATACTAGAAAAAGCTGGTGCAAAAAATGCTGAAATGTTAATAGCTGTAACCCAATCTGACGAAGTTAATATGATAGCTTGTGAAGTAGCAAACTCTCAATTTAATATACCATTAAAAGTTGCAAGAGTAAGACATCAGGATTATTTAGATCCAAATTATAATAGTTTATTTTCAAAAAACCAAATCTCTGTTGATTTGATTATTTCACCCGAAATTGAAGTAGCGGAAGCAATAAGAAGAAGATTAATTGCTCCAGGAGCATTTGATATTATTCCTTTTAGTGAAAAGAAAATTGTTCTTTTGGGAATAAATATAGAAAAAGATTGTCCAATTATAAACAATTCACCAAATGATATACAAAAAATGTTTACAGATTTAAAAATGAACATTGTATCAATAACGAGAAAAGAAAATATCATTGTTCCTTATGAAAAAGATAAGATTAAAACTGGAGATTCAGTATATGTTGTAGCTGATACTGAACATCTTCATAGAGTTATGATTGCTTTTGGGCATCAAGAAACAAAAGCCAATAATGTAGTTATAGTTGGAGGTGGTAATATCGGGATATCTTTAGCAAAAAGATTAGAAGAAAGTAAATTTGGTGCAAAAACAAAATTAATTGAACTAAATAAAGAAAGAGCTGAATCTATTAGTTCTGAACTTAATGATACTTTAGTTATAAATGGAAATTGTTTGGATCCTGAAATCTTAAATGAGGCAAAGATATCAGAGGCTGAAACAATTATACCAGTAACAAACCAAGATGAAGTAAATATATTGACATCTTTGCTTGCAAAAAAACAAGGTTGTAAAAAAACAATTACATTAATAAATGATTCAACATATCGATCAATATTAGAACCTCTTGGCATAAATGTAGTTTTAAGTCCTAGATCTATAACAGTATCAAGAATATTAAGCTATATTAGAAAGGGTAAAATACGACAAGTTTATTCTTTAAGAGAGGGGGAGGGAGAGGTTATAGAAGCTGATGCTCTACAGGCATCATCTATAGTTAACAAACCTATTAAAGATCTTAAATTACCTAAAGGTGTAAAATTAGGTGCAATATTAAAAAATAACGAAGAAGTAATAATGCCAGAAAATAATGTGGTTATAAAAGAAGGTGATAGAATTATTTTATTTTCTCTATCTAAAATGATTAAAAAAGTTGAGAAAATGTTATCAGTTAGATTTATTTTTTAAATGAAAAAGATTACTTTTATTAACGGTAAGTTTGTTAACCACAACAAAGCATTTATAAATGTTGAAGATAGAGGTTTATTATTTTCTGACTCAATCTATGAATTAATAAGCGTTTTTGATAAAAAAATTATTGATTTAGATTTGCACTTAAAAAGACTTTTTGTATCTCTGAAAAAAATAAAGTTAAATCCAAATTTTTCTAAAAATAAAATAAAATCAGTTTTAAAAAAATTATCTGATCTAAATATAAAAAATAATGGATACATTTATATTCAAGTAACAAGAGGGGTAGCTGAAAGAAAACATGAATTTCCTAAAAAGTATAAACCTACTTTAATTATTTTTACAAAAGATTTAAATATTGATAAAAAAATATACAAAAAAGGCGTAAAGGTTATAACATTGCCTGATATAAGATGGCTGAGAAGAGATATTAAAACCACTTCATTATTAGCTAATGTTTTAGCAAAACAAATGGCTATTGAAAAGAAAGCTTTTGAAACTTGGTTAATAGACTCAGGTTATATAACAGAGGGTTCGGCTTCTAACGCTTGGATAATAAAAAACTCTAATACTATAATCACCCATCCAGTAAATAATAAAATATTAAATGGAGTAACAAGACAAACGTTAATTAAATTATTAAAAAAGAATAATTTCATTATAAGAGAAAAGCCATTTAATCTAATTGAAGCAAAAAACGCTAAAGAGGCTTTTCTAACAAGTTCAACATTATCAATATTACCAGTAATAAAAATCGACAACTTCTTTATTTCAAATGGAAAACCTGGAGTAATAACTAATAAATTAATTCAATTATATGATGATTATATTAAAAGAAATAAAGATATAAAAAAACTTTTATCTAAGGATTTAAAAATCGCTTGAAAATAAAATTCATTAAAACACCGCCAAAAGCAATTCTTTTTGATTGGGATAATACTTTAGTTAATAATTGGGAACCTATATTTTTTGCATATAAAGAAACATTAAAAAAGTTAGGTTTAAGAAGTCAAAGTAGGGAAGAAATATTAAAAAATTCAAAATATTCATTAAGAGAAACATTTCCAAGAGTCTTTAAAGATGACTGGATAAAAGCAAAAAAAATTTTTTATACTAATATTAAGAAAATACATTTAAAAAAAATTAAACCAATACGTAATGCAGAAAGAGTATTAAAAACAATAAATAAAAAAAAAATTATATCTGGTGTTATAAGTAATAAAGACGGAAATTTATTACGAAAAGAAATTAAGAAACTTGGTTGGAAAAAATACTTTAAAGTTATAGTTGGTGCAAATGAAGCTAAAAAAGACAAACCTTATAAATATCCTCTTTTACTAGCATTAAATAAAATTTCTTTAAAACGCAATAAAAATATATGGTATGTTGGAGATAATGAAATTGATGTTGAATTTGCAAAAAAAAATAATTGTTTATCAATTTTTATTGAAAATAAACTATTTAAAAAAAAAGATTTAAAAAAAAAACTAAATTTAATATTAAAAAAAATTGAAAACTTGGAATTGTATATAAAATAATTATTTTAATTTTTGTGTATGAATAAAATTCCATACTTAGTAGAAAACAATAAGAATAATATTCGTAATGAAAACTGCGTAATAATTAATCCAATTTTACATTCTAGAAGGAATATGAATACAAAATACCAAGAAGAAGAAATTTTAAATTTAGCTAAAAGTATAAATTTAACTGTTCCATTGAATGAAAGTTTAAAAATTAGACAAATTTCTCCTTCTCATTTTTTTGGAAAAGGTCAAATTAATAATTTAAAATTAAATTTAAAAGAATATTTATCAAATTTATTATTAATTAATTCACAAATATCGCCAATACAACAACGAAACTTAGAATTATCACTTAATTGTAAAATTTTAGATAGAACTGGTTTAATTTTAGAAATCTTTGGGGAAAGAGCTATAACTAAACAGGGTAAATTACAAGTTGAACTTGCAAGTCTTTCATATCAAAAATCAAGACTTGTTAGATCTTGGACTCATCTTGAGAGACAAAGAGGTGGCTTCGGATTCATGGGTGGACCAGGTGAAAGGCAAATTGAAAGTGATAAAAGGCAAATAAATAAACGTATAAATAAAATAAAAAAAGAAATAAAAAAAATAGATTCAAATAAAATCATGCAAAGAAGAAATAGAAGTTCAAATCCATTTGTGTCTTTAGTTGGTTATACAAATGCAGGCAAATCAACTATTTTTAATTATTTAACAAAGGAAAAAGTTTTTGTTAAAAATCAATTATTTGCAACTCTT
>CAZEYC010000045.1:0-6229 GCA_964516965.1 uncultured Alphaproteobacteria bacterium
TCTGGGATATAATTAAAAAAAATCTCATATTTCCATTTCTTGATATTGATATTAAATATTTTGATTTAAGTATTGAAAACAGAGATAGAACTAATGATCAAATCACTATAGATGCTGCAAATGCAATTCAAAAATATGGGGTTGGAATAAAATGCGCAACTATAACGCCTGACGAATTAAGGGTTAAAGAATTTAATTTAAAAAAAATGTGGCTATCGCCAAATGGTACTATAAGAAATATCTTAGGAGGAACAGTTTTTAGAGAACCAATAATTTGTCCTAATATACCTAGAATAATACCTAATTGGAAAAAACCAATTATAATTGGAAGACATGCTTTTGGTGATCAGTATAGAGCTACAGATTTTAAAATACCAGGACCAGGAAAATTAACTATTAAATTTGAACCAAAAGGTAAAAAAGAAAATATTGAACATAAAGTTTATGATTTTGAAGGACCAGGTATTGCAATGAGTATGTATAATCTAGATAATTCAATTAAGGATTTTGCAAGGTCTTGTTTTAATTTTGGTTTAGATTCTAAGCTTCCAGTTTTTGTATCAACAAAAAATACTATTTTAAAAAAATATGATGGAAGATTTAAGAACATATTCGAAGAAATTTATAATAAAGAATATAAGAAAGAATTTGATAAATTGGGCCTAACTTTCGAACACAGATTAATTGATGATATGGTTGCATATGTACTTAAAACTGAAGGAGGATTTGTTTGGGGATGTAAAAATTATGACGGTGATGTTCAATCTGATACAATTGCACAAGGCTATGGATCATTAGGTCTTATGAGTTCTATTTTAATGACATCTGATGGTAAAACAGTTGAAGCTGAAGCAGCTCATGGAACTGTAACAAGACATTTTCGTCAATATCAAAAAGGTCAAAATACTTCAACAAACCCTATAGCATCCATTTTTGCTTGGACAAAAGGTTTATATTATAGAGGTAAATTCGACAATAATAATAAATTACAAAAGTTCGCTAAAAATATTGAAAAAGCATGTATTTCTACCGTAACATCAGGCATGATGACTAAAGATTTAGCTATACTTATTGGGAATAATACAAAATGGTTAAATACAAAAGAATTTATAAAAAAAGTTAAAGAAAAAATAATTTAGATAAAGTATCTGAATAAAAGTTTGATTATAATTTTTTTAAAAATTTTAGTATTAAATCATAGGTTTTAGGAATTTTTTTTAAATCCTTTCCTCCCCCAGCCCTTGCAAAGTCTGGTCTTCCTCCGCCACCCTTTCCGCCTAAACTTTCTGATGTTAATTTCACTACTTCCACTGCATTTATTTTTGAATCAATATCCTTTGTAACACCTACTACAACAGATATTTTATTTTCATACTCAGAAAGATAAGCTATAACGCCTCTTTTCATTTCCTTTTTTTTCTCATCAACTAGTTCTGGTAGATTACTTGGAGGGAAATCTATAATAGTTCTAAAGTAATAATTTATAGAATTTTCCAAACCTTCTTTTATTATATTTTTTGACGGATCACTTAAAGAGTTACTTTTTCTCTCTTGTGATTTTTTTTTATTTTTTTCATTTTCTTTTTCTTTGTTTTTAATTAAAGATGTTTTTTTATAATTTAATATATCTTCCCCACATAATGCCTCAATTCTTCTTATTCCAGATGCGACTGAGGATTCTCTAATTATTTTAATATTATCAATTTCATTTGTTTTGTTAACATGAGTCCCGCCACAGAGTTCCATTGAAAAAACAGAATTATTTTCATTTTTTCCCATAGAAACAACTCTTACTTCATCTTCATACTTTTCACCAAAAAGTGCTGTTGCTCCTAATTTAATAGCTTTTTTATACTGCATAACAGAAATATGCACTTTATCATTTTGTCTTATAATTTTGTTGGTAGTATCTTCTATTTTTTTTATATCCTTTTTATTTAATTGTTGAGAATGACTAAAATCAAAACGAAGCCTATCAGAACTAACTAAAGATCCTTTTTGAGAAACGTGAGGACCAAGTGTCTGTTTTAAAGAAGCATGAAGTAAATGTGTGGCTGAATGATATACTTTAACATCGTCTCTTTTTTTCTTATCTACAATCAAATTTATTGTATCGTTTTTATTAAATTGACCATTTAATACATGCCCAAAATGTAAAAATATTTTTAAAACTTTTTTAGTATCTAAAACTTTAAATTCACTATTATTAAATTTAATTATTCCTTTATCTCCAATTTGACCTCCTGACTCGCCATAAAAAGGAGTTTGATTTGTAATAATAATCGCCTCATCACTTTTTTTTATTTTATTTATAGATTTATTATTTCTTATAATTTGAATTATTTTTCCTTGAGCTTTCAAATTTTCATATCCAATAAATTCTGTGGGTCCGTATTTTTCAAGAATATCAAACCATATTTTATCAGTTTTAGAATCTCCTGAACCTTTCCACGCAGATCTTGCTTTCTTTTTTTGCTCTTCCATCTGCTTATCAAAGATTTTTAAATCAACGGAAATATCTGATTCTTTTAAAATATCTTGGGTCAAATCTAAAGGAAAACCATAAGTGTCATATAACAAAAATGCTGTATCACCAGACAATCTTTTATTTTTTGTTTTTTTTATTTCTTCATTTAAGATCTTCAATCCTTTATCTAAAGTATCTTTAAATCTTATCTCCTCATTTTTTAAAGTTTCTGTTATTAATGACTCTGCTCTTTTCAATTCAGGAAATATTCCCCCCATTTCATTAATTATTAATGGAGCCAATAGATAAAATATTGGTTCTGTGCATCCAAGAATATGCGCATGACGCATTCCTCTTCTCATTATTCTTCTTAATACATAACCCCTACCTTCATTAGATGGCAAAACTCCATCAGAAATTAAATGACAAGAAGATCTAATATGATCAGCTATTATTCTATGACTTATATTCTTGCTATTATTATTTTTTGACTTAGATAATTTGGCAATTAAATTAATAATTTCTTTAAATATGTCTGTTTGATAATTATCATTAGTATTTTGTAATAAAGCAGTTATTCTTTCAAGACCCATACCAGTATCTACACTTTTTTTTGGTAAGTTAGTTCTTTTTTTTCTATCTATTTGATTAAATTCCATAAATACTAGATTCCATATTTCAACATATCTATGACCAGTAATTCCCTTAGATGATATTGATCCCTTGTGTTTACTTCCATAATCATAAAAAATTTCAGTACAAGGACCGCATGGACCTGTTTCGCCCATAGACCAAAAATTATCATTAGATTTAACAGAAATTATCTTTTGGTCACTAAAACCTGTAACTTTTTTCCATATATTTTTTGCATCTAAATCTTCTGAAAAAACTGTAATTAATAAATTATTTTTATCAATTTGAAATTCTTTAGTTAATAAATCCCAAGCATATAAAATTGCATCATCTTTAAAATAATCACCAAAAGAAAAATTACCTAACATTTCAAAAAATGTATGATGATGTAAGGTGTGTCCTACATTTTCAAGATCATTATGCTTGCCACCAGCACGTAGACATTTTTGGGAAGTTACAGCTCTTTTTAATTTATTTTTTTCAACACCTGTTAAAATATTTTTAAACTGCACCATTCCAGCGTTAGTAAACAATAAAGTTGGATCATTCTCAGGAATAAGTGAGCTTGAATTTATAATTTCATGATTGTGTTTTCTAAAATAATCTAAGAACTTTTTTCTAATTAAACTGCTTGGATACATATCTTATATCAAGAATGTACCAAGCAAATTTAATTAGCAATATAAATTATTTAGTTTGTTGTGGCTCATCATTGGAAGTTTCTGTGCTGTTTTTTTTTTCATTTTTTCCTTCCATCATTTTTTCAGTTACTATACCACCAGCCTTAAGAATTGACTTATGAATACTTGAAGCAATTTCTTTTTTTTCAAAAAGAAATTTTTTTGCGTTTTCTTTTCCTTGGCCAATTCTTTCTCCATTATATGAATACCAAGTTCCTGATTTATCAATCACACCAGCTTCTGCACCTAAATCAATTAATTCTCCAAGTTTTGATATTCCTCTTCCATACATAATATCAAATTCAACTACACGAAATGGTGGAGAAAGTTTGTTTTTAACTACTTTAACACGTGTTTGATTACCAATGATTTGATCTTTGTCTTTGATTGCGCCTATTCGTCGAATATCAAGCCTAACAGATGAATAAAATTTAAGAGCATTTCCACCTGTTGTTGTTTCAGGGTTTCCAAACATTATTCCTATTTTCATTCTTATTTGGTTAATAAATATAACAATACATTTAGAACGTGAAATGCATGAGGTTAACTTACGTAAGGCCTGACTCATCAATCTTGCTTGTAGCCCCATATGAGAATCACCCATATCACCTTCTAATTCAGCTTTAGGCACAAGAGCTGCTACACTATCAACAACCAAAATATCAACGGCATTTGATCTTACTAATGTTTCAGATATTTCAAGTGCTTGTTCACCTGAATCAGGTTGTGAAATTAACAAGCTTTCTATATCAACACCTAATTTTTTTGCATAAGATGGATCTAAGGCATGCTCGGCATCAATAAATGCGCAAGTTCCTCCTTTTTTTTGACATTCTGCTATTGCATGAATTGCTAAAGTTGTTTTTCCAGAACTTTCTGGTCCATAAATCTCAACAATTCTACCTTTTGGTAGACCTCCGATTCCTAACGCTATATCCAAACCTATAGAACCTGTTGATACAACTTCAACATCAACATTTTGTTTATTATCCCCCAATTTCATTATGGAGCCCTTACCATATGTTTGTTCGATTTGTGATAAGGCTGTGTCTAATGATTGATCCTTATTTTTTTTATCTTTTTCTGATAATTGCATCTTTCCATCTATTGTTTTCAATACTGGTTTTTTCATTTTAAACTCCCTGTTAAAATTAAATAATAAATAATATCTTTATTATGTACTACTTTTGTTCTCATTTTCAAGTAAAAAAAATTGAAAAATTATATATGATATAAGAAGTTTAAAAATTAAAAAAAAAAAACGAATCAAAAGAGGTTAATAATATTAGTCTTTGGTTAATTCCTCTTTTTCTTCATGCATTTCTTGAGCTTCAATACTTAAAGTTGCTATTGGTCGGGCCTCAAGTCGTTTTAAACTTATAGGTTTGCCTGTTACTTCACAAAACCCATATGTATTATCGTCTAAACGCTTTAAAGCTTCATCAATTTTTGATATAAGTTTTCTTTCTCTATCTCTTGTTCTAAGTTCGATAGATTTCTCTGTTTCTGCTGATGCTAAGTCACCAAAATCACCAGATACTTCATTATCTTGTTTTAAATTAGCAATAGTTTGATTGGACTCTTTTAATAGAGTATCTTTCCAATTGTTTAATTTTTTTCTAAAATATTCTTTTTGCTTAGCATTCATAAATGGTTCTTTATTAGATGGCTTATATGTGGAAAATGTTTTAGTTTTAGATTTCATTGTATTTCTATTAAAATAATTTTAAAAAAAAGAATATATTCATATATATAAAAAAACTCAACAAAAAAATTATAAAATTAATATTGCAATTTTATGAATGATCTTATTATTCCCGGAATGTATGTAACACACCCAATAAAAAAAAAGTGGGGATTAGGTCAAGTGCAATCAAAAATAGGTGGGGTTATAACTGTAAATTTTGAAAATGTAGGTAAAAAAACTATAAATGGTCTTAAAATTCAGTTACAAATCGTTAAAAATAGTTAAATTTTATTTAAAATAATTTTTTTTTTTTAAAAAAAACTATGTAATTATTATGGCTTATTTTTAATTCAACTATGAAAAATAAAATAGAAATTCTAAAAGACGGAACTTTAGGAAGAAAAAAAGAAAAAAAACTTTTCTTTCCTAAAGGTAGAGTAATTGATGAAAAGTCTGAAAATGAAATCCAAGAATTATTAAAAAATAATTCAAAAGATAGGGAGCTTTTAATTGAAAATCTTCATCTTATTCAAGATAAATATAAGTGTCTATCTTCTAAACATTTAACCGCATTAGCAAATGAAATGAAAATGCCTTTAGCAGAAGTATATGAAGTTGCATCTTTTTATGCTCATTTTGACATTATTGATAATGATGACAAACCTGCGGATATAACTATTAGAGTTTGTAATACAGTTACTTGTGAAATGATGGGGGCAAAAAAACTTTTAGATAATTTAAAAAAAAAATATAAAAATAAGA